>JAOUKM010000020.1 GCA_029882535.1 Candidatus Bathyarchaeota archaeon | reverse complement strand
TGGAACTCACAGCTCTCATTAGTCCAGTCAACATGGAACTCAAAGCCCGTACGCTCAAGACTAAAGGGATCTAATACTTCCCACCAAGTGCAAGGTTCAGGATACCATTCTGGAGGTTCTTCCACAACTAGGTAATCGCAGGGTGCAATACCGGGTATCTTTTGACGCGCCTGTATCTCGTAAAACCACCAGCCAGGAATGTAATAAGGTTCGCCAGCTGGTCCAAAGACTTCGTCGATGTGGAACTCACAGCTCTCATTAGTCCAGTCAACATGGAACTCAAAGCCTGTTAGCTCGCCGGTTTCAGGATCTATTATTTCCCACCAAGTGCACGGTGTAGGCCACCAATCGGAAGGCCAGTGAACCTCAAAGTATAGGCAAGGCTCAATTATGTCTATTTTCCTTATCGCTGTAATTAACCCACCCATGGGAACTACGATTGAACCTGGCCATACATTGTCAATGTGGAAAATATCTGGATCGATGGTGTAATCTACGTGAAACTCGCCTAGGGCTTTGCCCGACTGGTCTATCACTTCCCACCATGAACATTGGTCAGGCAAGTAACCAGCGGGCCATTGTACTATAAGTTGATCACATGGTGCCAGTAAGCCGTCAGGAACCGCCTCGATGAACTGCATTTTAATAGTTGAACTGAAGTTCATGACAACTCCGGACGAAATAGTAATCATGTTACCTTTGGAAACTGTCATCTCCTCTGCACTGTAGAAGTTAATAGTGTCATCAGATGTGAAGGTCATATCGCCGTTTGAAAGCGGGGCGAGACTTCCTCCATCTTCAGCAGACATCGATTGCAGGTTAGAAGCCACACTTGTTGTCAATGGTGTCAATGAACTGAAGAGCATAAGAAACGCTAGTAATGAAACAATAGCACTAGCACTAACTGTTTTCTTCCATTTCATTTTCTATTCTTCTCCTTTCTAAACTAGTTAAAACATTTACGCTAATTAAGAGTTTTGTAATAAAGTTCTATTTCTTGAAAGCACCAACTATTTTCTATAGACTATAAATGCTTCTAATGTACCATCTGTCAACTTCTGCCAAGAGTTTCTAAAAATCTTTATCCACCAGTTTTCTTTTCCAAAAAAAGACCGTTAACAAAACCGTCAAAAATACCGCCAATAATGCTACAACTATCACAAGCGGCAATGGAATTACTGATTGAGACTTAGGAGCTATGATTATCTCATGTGCCGAACATTGATAGACAAAATAGATACATCTAATAATATCATCATCGTGGAGTGTATAGTTTTGATGGAGTATTTCTGTCTGTCCATTGTCAATCGTGACTGAAATCTCATCAGGATTCATCAAAGCGTGAGGAACAGCGACTCTACAGAATCCTTGGGTTCCACCAATACATTCTGCTACGAACTTAATTGTACTGTTTTTTGATTCAAAACTAAAGTTTGATATCGTCGAGTTGCTGATGACGGTGATGTTGAAAGGACTTGATTGAAAGTAGATTTTGAAGTTATGATACTTACCTAAAAGGGGGCAGTAATCGCGGTTTGATGTATCGATAATGTAGGAGGAATCCCTCAATCCGTCTTTATTAGCGTCGGAACTGTTGTGGTCGCTCCAAAAGTTTCCTTCAAGACCATCGTCCCAAACATTCTGGTAGGAATTGATTAGATTTACCTGCTCCGTGTTTTCAATCAAATTATTGTGATAAGCTTCATTAAAGCTCGATGCGAAGAACCGGATTCCATAAAGGTTGTTAAAGATAGTGTTTCCAGCGAGAATGTTGTTTTCTGCTTCGTATAGGGAGATTCCCTTTTCATTGTCAGGCGTAATGTTGTCTTCTACAATGTTGTGCTCTGAGTTTTGGAGGCATATTCCTACCCAATTGTTTGGGCAATAGCTGTGACTTATAGTGTTTTCAATAGAGCTTTGGAAGTATATTCCATAGTTGTTTTGTGAAGCCGTTACATTTTCTATTCGGGAGTTTGTGAGGTTCCAGCAGAATAGACCATGTCCGTTCCTTGTCAAGTTCAAGTCTTTTATGGTCATGTTGCTGCAATTGATGAGGTAGAGAGTCCCAATGCTCTTTTGACCGGCGAGAATTGAGTCTTCAACACCCATTAAGTATTGAATCGGTTTCTCATCGACAGTATTGCTAGTGTTTATGGTGTTGTTGAAATCTGAAAAATCCCCGCCGAAAACGCCGAAGTTGTATCTATTGTTTGAGGCTTTGTTCTCTATGAGGACGTTGCTTCCGGAGTAATAAAGCCAAATTCCATCTTCATAATTTCCCGAAACATTGTTGTGCGTTACTGTGTTGCCATGAGAGTGGAAGAGGTATATTCCATATCGGCAGTTTGTTACGACATTGTGGCTTATGTTGCTTGCAGTACAGTAGTCTAAGAAAATACCGCAATCCAAAATGTCTGAGCCACTGTTTCTTACTGTAAATCTTGAGATGTAAACGTTGTCTGCAGTTATGTTCACAACAGAACCAACACTCCCACCATCAATAATCGTTGAGGCGGAGTCGTCTCCAAAGACTTGTAGAGATTTGTAGACTCTTATGCGCTCGTAATATGTTCCAGGATCGACAAGTATTGTATGTCCATCCAAAGTCTCAGAAGCGTCTATAGCTTCTTGAATTGAAGTGTAATTCAAACCCGTATTAAGGTTATACACTACTTCATTAGGATTTGCTTTGACATCTAAGAATTCAAAAGACAATATCTGAAGAGCAAAAGACATAAGAATAATTAGCAGAAGGAATAACGCCGTTCTATTGCGTGGAAAGCTCTTTTTCAATTTTGTTTCTTCCTTTCCTTGCCAAATACACTGCTGTAGCAGTTGAAGCCAACACAATAGTGAGCGCCAAGATTATGAAAGGCTCTATGGGAAATTGGCTAAGATCTTCTTCATCTCCAAGGATAATTATTTTATGAACTGTGTTAGAATACGTAAAGCGCAGGAAAGAGTGCGTGCTGTTCGACAGGGGCAAATCTTTCAATGAAGCATTGGACTCTAAAGAACCGTCGACCAGAACAGTGTAAGGACCACTTAGTAATGCTCTAGGAATAGAGATTCGACAAAACCCTGACTTGGTTGCTTTTGTGATGTTAAAACTTATGGCTTTTGTAATGCTATTGTTTATCAAGCCAAATGAAAACTCGGTGACAGAAGAAACAGAGACAAGGGCAACTCTGGAAATAGTTCCCCTCCATAACGCATAATATTCATAGTATTGACCCATCAAGGGGTAGTGGTCTTGTTCCTGTCCAACTTCATATGAAACGTCTCCAATTCCATCTTGGTCAGAATCTTCACCGTTGTATCTTGTCCAGTAGTTCCCTTCGTAGCCGTTGTCCCAAATGCAGCCTGTTACTTTGTAGATTAATGGTTGTGAGTTGTTGATGAAATTGTTGTGGACAAAAATATTCCCCATCAGAGTCTGGTTTGAACGCATTGCTTCTATCATACCGTCATAAGTGTTATTGTAAACTGTATTAGCAACTATATAATTATCCACGCAAGGCGAATACAAACGGATCCCTTGACTATTCTGGAAGATATAGTTTCCAGTAACTGTGCAGTTTACCGCGTTTTCTAAATGAACACCGCCAATATTATTAGAAATGCTATTATTCATGACCAAGCAGTTTGCAGAGTTTTCCACTCTGATTCCATAGGCTGACTGGGGAAATGGGTGGCTCGGAGCGCTTATAATGTTCCCGACAACTTTTGAGCCCATGGAGACGTTCACTCTGATCTGGTGACAGGTGAGAAATAAGAAATTTCCTTTAATTTCACAGTTGTCAGCATCGTAAACCTCCACGCCGCTTCGGCCCCATTTCCAACCTGTGTTTTGTAACTTAAAGCCAGTGATCTTGACGTTACTTGCAGTTATTCGAATGACAGTTCCAGAATTGCTGCCGTCGATGATGGTAGTTTCCCTGCTTTCACCGAGAAGCGTAATTGTTTTGTTAACTAAGACGTGCTCATAGTAGATGCCAGAAGATACGAAGATTGAATCTCCAGGGTTTGCATTGTTTATAGCTTCTTGAATTGTCGTAAAATTGCCGGGCACAAAGATGGATGTAGAGGTTGCAGCTTTGGAAATAGCTCCACTAAGCATTGTAGAAAATGGTGGCAAAAAAAATAGGAGAAGAGCTAATGACAGAGAGAAAGTTTTCCTCATGGTTTCTTCTATCCTAAGTATTGTATATTATCGTCACATTTTTGCGTTAGGGTCAAATTACTTACATGCACTTTCACCTCATCATTACGAAAATATACGTCGAAACAGACAAAAACCATTAAAAGCCACGGCGAACAGACAACTAAGAAAAGGAGCACCCCTCTATTGTCTTACGCCAGCGTCTTCAAAGACGAAACCAAACTAGACATCAACTACACACCATCAAAAATTCAACACCGCAACACCCAACTTAAGCTTCTCAATCAATATTTCCGCCACGCAATTGAAACGCCGGGAAAAATGACCCAACGTGTAATCATAACAGGCAAAGTTGGAACGGGAAAAACTGTGGTGACTCAGCATTTTGGACAAAGCATAACCCGCGAAGCGCAGCAGCGCAACATCAACCTCCACTATGTCCATGTGAACTGCCGCCAAAACAAAGGCAGCTTCTTCCTAATATTGCAGCAAATAGTAACACAGTTCCATCCAACTTTTCCAAAACGAGGCTACTCTGCGGAGGAACTGTTGCAAACTTTGATGCAAATCCTCGACAACCAAAACATCTATCTCATCGTCACCTTGGACGAATTAGAGCCACTCATTCAGAACGAAAGCTCCGAGCCCCTCTACAAGCTAAGCCGCATAGAAGAAACCCGTGTAAAAACACCAAGGCGGCTTTCACTAATATGCATCCTCCGCGAGCTAAGCTGGTTAGACAAGCTGGATGCAAGCACAAGAAGCACACTTCAAAGCAACATAATCCAACTAGATACCTATGCAAAAGCACAACTACAAGACATTCTAAACGACCGCGTGCTGCTAGCCTTCAAACAAGGAACCGTTCCTACAGAAACCATAACACTCGCCGCAGAATTAGGTGAAGAGGAAGGCGGAAACGCACGCTACACCATAGAGCTTCTTTGGAGAGCTGGAAAATACGCAGACACAGAAGAAACCAAAGAAGTTTCGCCTGAGCATGTTAGAAAGGCTGTGGGAAACGTTTACGCAGGTATACGGAGAGACGAGATTGCAGCTTTAGATCTTCACAAAAAGCTGTTTTTGCTCGGCGTTGCACGACGTTTTCAACAAACCATGGGAGTTCATCTTTCAATGGGCGAGACAGAAGAAGCTTACACCATCGCGTGCGAAGAGTTCGGGGAAAAACCACGAGGACATACACAGCTCTGGAAGTATATACGGGAACTTTCGAGCCTCGGCATCATCAAGGCAGAGCTTTCTACGAGCGGTCAACGGGGCAAAACTACCTTAATTGGGTTACCCCGCATTGCTGCAGTAGACTTGGAGAGGGAGTTGAACAAAAGTTTGGAGCATGCTAGGCGGGGGTTTGCATGATGGTTGTTGAAGACGTTTTCTCTTCACGAGGCAGAGTCAGGATTTTGCGCATTCTTTCTGAAATAGGGGAGTTGAACATTTCGGAAATTGCGAGGCGAGCGAGACTAAACTATACCACGACCAACGAGCATTTGCAAGTGCTAGAAGAGGCTGGTCTGATAACGCACAAGTCTTTCGGTCGCATCCGCATTTACCGCTTCAACGAGGATAACGCAAAGGCAAGGGCAATAAGGGATTTAATGGAATTGTGGGAACAAGAAAGATAAATGCGCGCATTCGTAATAGAGGTGTAGATAATGAGTATGGTAGACGTAAGCAAGAAGCCAGAAGTTTTTCGAGAGGCAATGGCGAGAGGCATAATTAGGTTGAGACCCGAAACTATACGACTGATTAAAGAAGGAAAGGTTGAGAAGGGTGACGTTTTCAGTTTGGCAAAGGTTGCAGGCGTGTTGGCAGCTAAGAAAACAAGTGAACTGGTTCCCTTATGTCATCCTCTTCCGTTGTCCAATGTAGATGTTAAGGTTGAAATTGTTGACGAGGCACGCGTCGCTGTGGAAGCAACAGTTAAAGCTTTTGCCAAGACGGGTGTGGAGATGGAAGCATTAGTAGCCGTCTCTGCTGCACTTTTGACAGTTTGGGACATGACTAAGCAATACGAAAAAGACAGCGAAGGCCAGTATCCTACGACCGCCATTACCGATGTCAAGGTTTTGCAAAAGGTGAAAAGAGGATGAGCGAGTCTTCACGGAAACACAAGGCTGAAGCACCAACCAAGCTTGGTTTCGCCCTTGTTACGTGTAGTACGTCTCGTTTTACAAGTTTGAAAAAGGGTAAACATGTAGATGACCCTTCAGGCGACTTCATCGTTCAAACGCTTAGAAAATCTGGGCATAAGATTATCTCTCGTGTTCTGGCTTCAGATGACGAAAAAATGATTAAAGAAGCTGTTGAAGGAGCTTTGCAGAATGACAATGTATCTGCTATTATTGTTTGTGGCGGGACTGGAATTGCACCCAAAGACGTCACAATTGAAACCGTCACTCCCCTATTAAGGAAGATTCTGCCTGGTTTCGGCGAGCTGTTTCGTAGACTCAGCTATGACAACATGGGTTCTGCTGCTATTTTGAGCCGTGCAGTTGCTGGCATTACGAATGGCAAAGTGGTTTTCTGCATTCCGGGAAGCGTAAATGCTGTGAGGCTTTGTCTCGACAAACTTATATTGCCCGAAACGGGTCACATCGTGAAGCATGCTCGGGAAAAGCCATGATTAAGGACAAGTTCGATCGCCCCGTTTTGAATTTGCGAATCTCTGTTACTCAACGTTGCAACTTGCACTGCCCCTACTGCCACCGCGAAGGTCAAGAGAGAAAGCCTAATGACCGTGTTTTTGAAATGACTGCCGCAGAAATTGTTCGCTTAGTGAAGATAGCTGCCGGCTTGAACATAAGTAGGATTAAGTTGACAGGAGGTGAACCCTTGCTGAGAAAGGACATTTTAGACATAGTTGAAGGCATCGCGGGTTTGCGGGGCTTGAAGGATTTGTCGATGACTACAAACGGAACTTTCTTACCATCCCTAGCTAAGGACTTGCGAACTCGTGGCTTGATGAGAGTCAATGTTAGTTTGCTGTCTTTAGACGCTGATGTTTATCGTAGGTTGATGTGCGGCCGCTTGAGTGATGCGTTGGAGGGAATTAGTGCTGCGGTTGACGTGGGGCTGTATCCTGTTAAGGTGAACATGCTTGTTTTGGCGGGTGTGAATGAAAATGAAATTCCCGCTATGATTCAGTTTGCCAAGAGAAGCGGTGCTTTGCTGCAGCTGATAGAGTTGGAGCCTATAAATCTCAGCCAAACGTATTATGAGCGCTACCACTATCCATTACACGAAGTGGAAGCCAATTTTACAAAGCAAGCTTTACACGTAGAATTGAGATCCTACATGCAAAACAGACGCATATACCACTTGCCAGATGGAAGAGTGGAAGTAATTCGCCCCACAGAAAACACAGAGTTTTGCGCTCACTGCACAAGATTGCGGGTAACCAGCGATGGGAAGCTGAAGCCTTGCTTGATGGTGAACACAAACCTTGTAGACGTTTTAACTCCCTTGAGGAAAGGAGCGACAGACAAAGAACTAACAGAGATTTTTATTGAAACCTGCCGTAAAAGAGAACCCTATTATAGGGCACCAGTTTGTCAACTGATAAATTAGGTTGAGAGAAAAGAAAAAAGGGGTCTAGGAGTTATAGTGTTGTTTGTGGAGGTTTCTTAGGCCTCGTAAGGTAAACTACTGCAATTGTGACAGCAACTAGGATTAGAGTAATGATTCCTGCGCCCAGCAACTCGATAGTCATTAAGTCAAGTTTTCTGTTCAGATCGTCGATTGTAGCGTTTAGGTTGTCAACTTTGTTGTTCAACTGTGTGTTCTGCTGTTCCAGATTATCTATTGCTTGGTTCGCTTCGACAATTTGCTGGTAATTCGGGTCTTCGGTATAGTTTATGTTCACTGTAACAACGGCCATGACTTCTTCTGACCATGTGTAATCGTTGTCTTTAACGGCGAAGTAGATTGTGTGGGTTCCCACGCTGAGAGTTTCAGTGTTGAATGAAGCTGCAGTGCTTAGGATGCCGTTGATTGAAGAACGCCACTCATACGCGGTAACAGAGCCGTCAGAGTCTGAGCCATGACCAACGAACGAGACTGTTTCACCTTCTGTTGAAGGATTTGGCGTTATGGAATCAATGTAGGCTTTGGGTGGTTGGTTTTCAGGTTCCGTAACCACCGTCATCTCCAAGTTAGTGTCAACATAGTGTGTGCCGTTTCCGCCGCCGATTGCGTATATTTTTCTGTTAGGTGCCGTAGCTGCTCCAAGCTCTTTTCTGGCCGTCGGCATCAGACCTTCAAACTTCCAGCCCAGTATAACATTAGGGTCATAAGAGTCCACTCTGTCGAACATTGGAGGGTAATTATTGGAATAACTCGTGCCTCCGCCTATGATGTAGAATTTTCCATCGGAACCTAATGTGAGACCAAATTCCAACCTCGGTGTTGGCATAGGCATACCCAGAAAGGTTGTTATCCATTCTTCGAGGATTGGGTCGTAAACATAGATCTCGCTTCGTGCGTTGGATCCATCATAGCCTCCCATTGCATAAATTCTTCCGTCAGGTCCTTTTATTACGCCGAGCTCTGACCTAGAGCCTGGCATTACTGGTCCGGAAGTCCAAGTGTCGGTTTCTGGGTCATAGATTTGCAGAGTATTTGTTGCTCCTGCAGCCTCTCCGGCTACAACGTATATTTTTCCATCGTTCCCAGTTGCAGCGCCTGCCATCCATACGGGAGTTGGTATTGGAGTCTTGAGCGACCAAGTGTCAGATGTTGTGTTGTAGGCCTGCACTGAATCTATTTTACTGAAGTGTGTGCCACTGAAAACATAGATTATGCCGTCAAGTCCTTTTGCCACGGCGGCGCCTCGAGTAGCATTTATTAAAGGTGCTCCCGTTGTCCAACTGTTTGTTGAAGGATTGTAGGCCTCGACAACATCAAAAACAGTGCTCCCGTTGTATCCTCCTATAGCGTAGATTAAGCCGTCATCACCAGCGATAACTGCTGCTTGTCCCCGCGCGGTGGGCATCGGCGACTTTAAAGCAAATGAAGGCAGGCTGTCGTCGGCTTGAACAGGCTTGAAAGTTACCATTGTCGTTCCAAAGAGCAAAAGTAACGCGATGAAAACTACCAATTTTGACTTCATTTTCATTCTCCTCAATTTTAGTAAACCAAACGTTTTAGCGGTTCATGTTTATAACTTCTTTGCTTAGATGCGGAGAAAAAATTGCCGTTCCAGAGGAAAAAAGCCGAAAGACACAGTTAATTTACGAGTTTCAATATTGTTTTTGCTTGTCTTTTGCCTCCAGCAATGTAGCCGACTTCTTCCTCGTCAAAGTTAAACCACTCAGTCAAGCCTGCAGCCATCCCCGGGTTGCTTTCAAAAATAACTCTCAGATAAGGCAGAACGTCTTTTTGCGCCACTGCCACCGAAACGTGCATTTTCAGCTTAATCTTCGTCCCAATCTCTCTTTTCTTTCCTCTCTCAGCACGGCTTGCTGACAAAGCTCTTATTCTTTGTGGAAACCGAAACGGTATCCACCCAGACGGTTTCGACTTATCTCTCGCCATGGCTACGCCTGCAGTCATAAAGTCAATCACGTACCGCATTAGCTTCCAATCCCGCGTCCGCCTAATCCTCCCCCTGTACAAATCAGCTATTGCCAACGCTTCCATAGCATTTGCTAACTCGCTTGGAACGTTGAAATGGTGAGGCGCGTTCTCGTAGATCCATTCGAAAAGCATGTCTAAATCAACATCCGCCATATCCACAGCCTGCTTGGCGGCGTTGCAGCTTTTTCCATACAAAACTTGGCGTAGAACGGTGAAAATCACGTCTTTACGGTCTCGATAGGCAAGCCAAGAGACGTCATCATACGTAAGCTTCTTCTTTCCCTGCGTTAATGCTTGCAAATCGTTTACAGCCGACCGCACGTCGCCTTCGCTGCGCTGTGCAATAAAGTTCAAAGCCTCTTCTTCAGCGGCAATATCTTCCTTGGCACAGATTCTCTTCAAGTGTTTCAAGACTTCTCGGGCTGGCAGCTTCTTAAATTCGATGATGAGATATTTTTTCTTGTCTCGAAACGCCACAAACTTCTTGTTCCAGAAGTCGTTGGCAGTTAAAACAATGGGGCAACGTGTGTTTTTTATTATTTTGGTTACGGCGGGGATGGCTCCTCTATCTGCAGTGCCATGCACTCCGTCCATCTCGTCCAAGAGGATTACTCGTTTTCTCCCGAAGAAACCGCTATATTGGGAGGCTAAGCCGGCGAATTGACGGATTTTCTCTTCAGTACGGTAGTCGCTTGCGTTCTTCTCTATAAGCTCCATGCTGAGGTCGTTAGCTAAAACTTCAACCGTTACTGTTTTGCCGACGCCGGGTGGACCGTGGAGGAATGCAGCTCTTTGCTGTGGGATTCCTTTTTCCCAAGATTTTAGCCATTTTTCAAAAGTGCTAATTGCCTCTCGGTTTCCCACAACTTCTGCAGAGGATTTGGGCTTGTGCTTCACTGTCCACGCAGCATGCACTATGGACTAGCCACCTTTCAACTCGTAACCTGCTTCAGTAACTCTTGCCAGTAACGCGCTTAGCTGCACCTCTTCATCTGCCCCTTCAACGAGTCGGAAATCCACTTCGCCCACCACGTCTGCCAGTTTAACCTTCCAGCTTTCAGGAACATCATCGAGGCGGAAAAGCTCTATGTGAATCTGCTTTATTATGTCGCTTCCAGCCACACCATACTTCATAATCATTTCGCGAAGCCTCTTTCTTGCCTCAACGAAATTTCCCCCCATCGCAATTTTTATCATGGCGTGAACATCTGCTGGATTTGCTCGTCCAACCACAGAATAGACAGTTTCCGAGCTTATAGATTTTCCAAGAGAAGCAGCTGCCTGTAACGAGTTGATTGCTTTACGTAAATCGCCGCCGCAGACATCATAAATTGCGTCCAACCCATCGTTTAACAAATCCACATTCTCGTTCTGGGCTATGTGCTTAAGATATTTGTTCTGTTCCTCTCGTGGCAAATAGGCGAAACGGAAAGGGGCACAACGACTTTGAATTGGCTCGATGATTTTTCCGCTGTAGTTGGCTATTAGGATGAATCTGCAGGTTTCGGTGTATCTTTCCATGGTTCGCCGCAAAGCCTGCTGGGCATCTCCAGTCATGTTGTCAGCTTCATCTAAAATCAAAATCTTAAACGGAATTTCTCCAAGCGTCCGCACACGAGCAAAAGTCTTCACGGTTTCACGAACAACGTTTATGCCACGCTCGTCGCTGGCATTCAACTCCATCAAATGCCCTCTATAAGCATCACCATACAAGTCGTGAGCCAAACATAAAGCCGCAGTTGTTTTTCCTGTTCCCGGAGGCCCAGCAAAAATGCAGTGTGGCACGTTGCGGGATTTCACGAAGCTTGTAAGGCGCTCTACAATGTCTTTCTGGTTTACCATTTTGCTTAAGGATTTTGGACGGTATTTTTCCGCCCACATTTGGAAGCTCATCTGTATGACCCCTTTCTAGACTCTATAAGGATTGTATCGGAATAAATATCTAATGTTTTATTGATGGTTTCAAATGGTGGTGTTTTTGCAAATTATTAGGTATTTATATTTTGAGAAAAAAATTTTAATAGGATACGTCTTTATGTCGAATCCGTATTTTGGATTCATATGTTTTAAGTAAGAAGGTTCAGAATCTGATTTGGATACTTAACTTGAGGATAATCAGATGGGTTTTTCTCTGTTGCCCGAGTTCTTTGTCTTCCTCGGGGTCGACGTTTTTGTAGCTATGAGCCTGTTAGCATGTCTTTTGGATGACTATTTTCCGAAAACATTACCTTATGTTTTCCAGGCTGCGGCGATAGGTGGTTACGTTCATATCTTGATAAGCAGAGATTTTCTTACTTTGTTCGGAGATTCTATGCGGTTTTGGTATTGCTTTCTTTACCTAACCGTTGCTTTGGCTAACATTATAGCGCTCAACGTGTATCTTGCAGTCATTAAGAAGCAGTGGACTATTGCGAAAGTTTTCTCAGGCACGGTGGTGTTCCCTGCGCTGCTGATTTCAGTTTTTTTCATTTCTGACTATGCAAGCCAAATCGCTGGGGTATATCTTCTTCACATCGCGATGTTCATCAGTGCAATAGTTCTTGGACTCTCGATTTCCGTGCTTCTGAGTCCAAAAATTGTCAGAAAATATTGGAAGAGGAGGTGAGAACACATGAAACGAGTGTTTAGCAAGTCCGCTAAGATGTTGGTTCTGACGCTCATGGGGATACTCGTTATTTCTGCAACCGCAGCCGTCTACTACTCCTTGGACATGACTTCAACCATCACAACTGCCGCAAACGACATATGGTTTGTAGAAGGCTTAGACAACGTAACCGCAGGAGTAACCCTCTTCAATGATAATAAAAGTGCAACATTAACTGACCTCAAAGCCTATCCGAACATAACTATGACTTACGATGACCCAATCAAAGTGAGGAACAACAATACAGGTACAAATCACTTCGTTAGGCTGACACCTGTCTCGCTCACTGGTACTGCCACCTATTTTGTGTACATTAACTTTACGCTGCAGACTTCAACGCCAATATCGTTGAATTACACGTCGAATGGAGCAAGCTGGACGACACCATCGCAGACTAGCTTCGTGCAGGTTGATATGAACACAGAATATTCAATCGTTGTCGAAACCATGGCAAATGCAACGGCACCAGCTGATCAAATAGCAACCATTGAGATAGCTGTTGAGGTTCAACTATAACTACCCCATCCTTTTTTCAAGTCCTGAGAGGAAGAGAGAATATGGTAAGGTATAGCAGGTACTCTGGAAAGATTAGTAATCCTGTCTTGGCAGCAGCAGCTCTGCTTATATTCTTGAGTCTTTTGCTGCAAAGCGTGTTAGGGACAGCATATTATTCCTTGGCTATGAACGCTTACGCATCGGTTAGCTCGCCGCCTGTTATTCTTCAAAACGGTACGGCGGGCACGTGCACAATATACGCAAACAATACAAGTGCCAAGGTTAATGTCGCAAACACAACCTACGACTACGTCCTCAGAGTGAACAATACTATTGCAGATTCTTGGCAGATTAGGCTAAAGAAGTACGCTGACTCCAACATTAACCGTTTACAAAACTGCACCATCTACTTCCACAATTCCACCGACGGAACTTCAAGTCAAGTACACATTGAGAACGGCGCATACACACAAGATACAGGCACATGGTATAATCTACCTTCTCTAGCAACTATCTACATAGCTATCACAGTAGTAACAAACAGCACAGGAACATCACACGTTCATAGTTATCTTGAAATCCTCACCCCAAACACTTCAACCTACGCTCAATATGTCATAGCTTTTGAAATCACGTAATGGGAGGAACTTAGTTTGCGGACTATTAGGCAAAATCAAAGCGGCATCAGCAACGTAATAGTTCTCGTCCTCAGCCTCGTCATCCTCGTCACCATAGTAGCAAACATTTTCCTGTGGAACTATCAAATGAACCAACTGGACTACGAGAAAATGCGGGAAGACTTGAAAATCGCTAACGTTACCCGCGTCACCCGCTCCTCATGGTTTGTGGCTCAAAGCGAATACAAAGTCAGCATTGGTAACCATGTAAACGGCACCTACGAAGCCACACAATTCGCAGATGACAATAGTTGGGAGACATTCCTAGAAAAGCCGTCACCACATGGGCTTGACATAAACGGTACTTTCGTCATAGATCTATCTATTTATTCTTTGACCCATATTCAAACAATTGAGATACAACTGAGGTACAGGGCCGATGACGCTGAAGAGAAGTGGTATCTGAAGGCCTACAATTGGACAGCAGTGATGTATAGCGGTAACGGCTTTAATTCCACAACAGGCCACACGCCAACAACGGGATGGGATAATTACGCTGTCAATCTTACAGATTCGTGGCGCAGTTACGTCAGGGATGATGGTGTTATGTATGTGAAAATTGAAGACGAGTGGTTTGACCCAACAAATCGAACAACCATCGACATCGACTTTCTTGGTGTGAGGGTGGCGATTGACGGCGCACGTTTCATCTTTGAGAACGATGGATCCTTTAGTTCCCACATAGTTTCTCTCTGGGTCAATAATTCAACGATCCATCAGCGCTACGACATAAACATAATCATAAATTCGGCGGAAACATTTACTTATCTTCGTGTTGACATTCGCTTGCCCGTTGAACAATATACGGTAAAGGTTGTAACAGAGCGGGGAAACATCGCAATTTACTCAGGAGACTGAGTTTCCTTTTGTTTTAGTAACACTATGAGCCAACATTATAACATTCGAAATAACCTAAGAAGTTCGCTCTAAAATTCAGATTTGCCCTAAGGATTTCAGCATCATTAAACCTATAACTAAGCAAACAAGCAAAAATAAGTGACAAAGATGTTTCCGTACGATGCAGTCTTCTATTTGCCTTTCGCAGTAATCACGCTAACTTTAACGCTCTACTTTACACTTATTATGAGACTCAAGCCATCTACAGAAACTAAACTGCCAACGTACATTAAAAAAGCAACCCAGAAAACACAGCCCAAGAAGAAACGGAAAACCTCAAAACTTGTCGAATCTACTGAATCCTCCGAACCTCTTATAGCGCATAAAACCGAAGAAAAGGAGTGCTCTCACTATTTAGGTTACCTCGCAACATTGCCAAAAGGCACACCCTTCCCTGAAGAATGTTTTGGATGTCGCAAAGTGATACAATGCCTACGAATAGCGCCCACTAAAGCTATTGACAGCTTCTATCTGACTGCAACAGAGACGGAATAGTTTCAATCGTTAAAAGACGATGCTAAGAGGATTTCCACAACCCGTGGATGCTGCAGTATTCTCGTGCTTCTATTTTCTCCGCTGTGATTTCGAACTCTGCTTCTGGCTTGTCTCCGGGCTTCAAGAATTTTCTGTAAACTCTGCCGTCGGTAATTATTTCTATCCATTCAATGTAGTGGTTTTGTTCCATCGGATGCGGAATTGAACCAACTTTCATTTTTACTTCTTTCTCAGTTTTTTCTATTACTGGAACATGTTTTTCCAAGCCTACGTCTGTGGTTTTTTCTGTCAACAACTCCATTGGCTGGCCGCAACAGACAAGTTGTCCTACTCCTGCGTGTAAAACTTCAACTATGTTGCCGCAAATATTGCATTTGTAAATTTGTTTTAGTTCAGTCATTCCAGTATCTCCTCAACTTCTTTTTTACCCTCTTCTAGCTCTTTAACTTGTTCTATATCTTCTTTTAGTAGCAGAGTTTGAAACTCTCCCATATGAGTTTTCTCCTCTTTAGCTACATCAAGTAGAACCTTTTGGATTTTTTCATTATCAGTGACAGCTGCTAATTGCTCATATAGGTTTATTGCATCCAGCTCTGCTATTATTGCCACCCTTAACACTTCACGAGTAAGAAGCTTCTTCTCGACTTTCTCAATTTTTATAGGTATTTTCGACAACATCTTTTATCACCCCTTTTGTCTATTGTCTTTGTTTATAATAGTTTTCAATATTCTTCAAATTTAAGTTGGAAGTAGCTTCTCGAATTGTCACAAAAGGGACATTTTTCTGGCGGTTCCTTTCCAAAATGAATGTATCCGCACTCTCGGCACACCCACCAAACTTCTTTTTCTTTTTTGAAAAAGGTGCCAATCTCCACCTGTTTTAGCAATTTCCTGCATCTCTCTTCATGATGTTTTTCTGCTTTAGCTATTGCCCTCAGCCTCGCCGCAATTTCAGGAAAACCTTCTCTTTCAGCAACATCTGCGAATTCTGGATACATTATCGTGTGTTAATAGTTCTCTCCAGCGATTGCCGCTTTCAGATTTTCTGCAGTGCTGCCAAGAACTGGTGGTGCTACTGCTTCCACTTCAATCTCATCTAATTCTTCGCTGCTTCTCTTCTTCAACTCGTTAATCAGCTTGAACAGATTGCTCGCATGCTCTTTCTCGTTATCCGCAGTAATCAGAAATATCTCTGCAATCTACTCAAAGCCTTCTTTCTTGGCGACCTTTGCGTAGAATGTATAACGATTTCTTGCCTGACTTTCGCCAATAAATGCTTTTACTAAGTTTTCAATAGTGGTCTTGATTTCTATTCACCTCTCCTTAGATTCTTCTTTTAGGTAAGTTGGAGCCGTTTTAGGAGTTGCGCCTCTTTTTATTAGGTGGTAATAGGCATAGGTCATTGGTTCTTCATCTGTGAGGATTTCGGCGTCAACCACTTTGCCTATGAAAATGGTGTGTGTGCCTGCATCAGCTTCCTTGATCACTTTAGCCTCTAGGTATGCAACTGTGTTATCCAAAACTATTGGTGCACCAGTTTTGCCAGTTTTATAGTTTATTCCTTCAAATTTGTCTACGTCTCTTCCGCTCCTGAATCCGAAGTGACCTATAAACTTTAATGGCGTATTCTTAGAAAGAATAGAAACAGTAAAAACGCCGATTTCTTTGAAAAATTCGTGCGTGAAGTTTTGCTTGTTAATACTAACTGCGACTGTTGCAGGTTCAGATGTTACTTGGAATACTGTATTGACAATTTGACCATTACAATTGCCTTCTTTTCCAGAAGTTACTACATACAAACCATAACTTATTCTATGTAACGCTTTACGATTCATCCTTCAATCCCAGTTCTTTTCACATTATTTCTCTTCAACTTTCTTCTTCTCCCATTTTCCACACTTTGCATTCAAATTTTAGAAACAAAAAACTTTTATGTCAGACCATCTTATATATTTTTCGTAACAAATCCGACGATAAATAGATAAAAAAATCCGAAAATCGGAAAGAGCAGCCATGTTAGAAGTTGACGATTTAGACTTAAAGATTCTGAAGTTGCTTCAAGAAGACGGAAGAGCCGCCTTCACTGATAGCTGAAAAACTAAGGCTAAGCGAGTCAACAATCAGAAAAAGGGTTCAAGCACTCCAAAAAAGAGACATAATAAAGCGATTTACCGCTGAGATCGACCCGTACAAAATAGGAATACGCACCGTAGCAATAGTTGGAGTTGACGTAGATCCAACAAAACTATTAGAGGCAGCTCAGAAGCTTTGTGAGATAAAGAAAATCCGCTCAGTCGCAACATCAACCGGCGATCACATGCTAATGACGGAAATATGGACGAAAGATGGAAGGGAGCTCGCAAGGCTGATTTCCGAAAAAATTGGAAAAATTGATGGTGTTAAGAAAATTTGCCCAGCAATTATTCTGGAAAAGCTGAAAAGCTGAGTGTAAACATGGATTACTTGTATATGTGGCGCTGACTTTTTGCGCAAAATGAAACTTTGGGATTTCGCCAAATTAAAAGTGAAAGAAGATTTTTTAGATGCGGCCTAGCGCTTTCATCGCTTCGACGATTTTTTTCACTGCTGTGACGTAAGCGGCTGTTCGCATATCTACTTGATGTTGTTTTGCAGTTTGGTAAACATCGTTGAAGGCTCGTGTCATCATCTGTTTCAGTTTTTCGTCAACTTCTTCGTCGCTCCAGTAATACCCCATGCGGTTTTGAACCCATTCGAAATAGCTTACTGTAACGCCTCCCGCATTGGCTAGAACGTCTGGAATTACTACGACGCCTTTTTTGTGCAGTATTTTATCTGCTTCAGGAGTTGTCGGTCCATTTGCCTCTTCAACTATAAGCTTTGCTTTAACGTTGTTGACGTTCTTTTCTGTTATTTGATTCTCCAAGGCTGCTGGAACAAGTATGTCACAGTCTACTGTTATTGGGTCTAAAGTGCTTATTTCCTCGCTTCCCGGAAAACCTTTTACACTGCGTGTTTTGGCTTTAAATTCTGCAAGCTTCTCAGGATGCATACCTTCTGAGTTATGCGCACCACCTACAGAATCACTGACTGCTACGATTTTGCAGCCTAATTCAAAAAGATGCTTAGCGATTGGTCGTGCAACGTTACCATATCCTTGGATAGAAACGCGTGCTCCTCTTAAGGATATGTCGAAGGTTTTTGCGGCTTCTAGTGTAGCAAAGAATGCTCCGCGGCCAGTTGCGGTTCCTCTTCCTCTTGAACCACCTATGCCTAAAGGTTTAGCAGTTATCACTCCAGGAAGATGTTTCCCGGCGATTTTATAGTACTCATCAGCAAACCATCCCATAATCTGGGCGTTTGTCCCCACATCAGGCGCAGGAACATCTTGGTCTGGTCCAACGAACTTCGCTATCGCAGCCGAATATCCCCTTGTTAACCGTTCAAGTTCACCTTGCGACATCTCCTTCGGGTTACATGTAATTCCGCCTTTACCACCACCGTAAGGAACGCCTACGACAGCGTTTTTTACGTTCATCCAAAACGCTAATGATTTAACTTCGTCTAGGCATACTCCTGGATGATAGCGGATGCCGCCTTTAGCTACACCTCTAGCTGTGCTGTGTTGCACTCGATAGCCAGTGAAGACTTTTATTTTTTCATCATCCATTTTTATAGGAATTGAAACGATTAACATTCGTTCTGGAGCACTTAAGGCTTCTACAATATTGGTTTCCAACTTCAGTACAGCTGATGCTTTCTTCAGTGGTTTCAACGCCTCTTCATATAAGCTACCTTTTTGTTCGGACATGAGGTTCACATCTTTACGTTTGTAAATACAATACGAGAGAAACCAGCTTTTACTTTTAAACTTTACCTTTAGTTACCACTGTTAAAACGAGCGCGCCTACACAGAATTCAAAATTCCAGCACTAGTCATCTTATTTTTTTGACTATACATTTTATATTCCTGAAAACCTTTCTCTCTAGAGGCGTTTAACAAGGGGGAAAGGGAGAACTGTTTACGCACGAACATATCTCAATAGAAGATGCAGACTTCAAATTTGAAAACAAGTCAGTAAAAGTTATTGCAAACCGGAACGAAGCACAAATTGCATTAGCCGGTTTAGAGGTTGGTCCTTTCGAAGAGGGGAGGGAGTATGAGATTCGGTTTTGGATTGCCAGAGAACTTGAAAGAGTGGGAGTAGTTCGTTTTCGAGAAGAAGACATGTTAGACGTTGTTAAGCTACATAAAATACATTGGAAAGAAAGAGTACAGCCCACAAACAAGGTTTCTCCGCTTCCAGAAGAGTTCTATCCAAAACTGAGACGCTACATCGCCCACCTCAAGAAAGCTGCCAATAGCAAACCAGAAAAGCTTAAAGAACACGAAAAGTCCATGAGAATTTCACACGACATCGTTAACTGTAGAGTGAAAAAGATAGTTTCTCTCGCTTCGTCTCTTCCTCTTACTGCTCAGGCACTCCAAAGCCTAACCCCCGAAGAGAGAACTCTTTATCATAATCTTCACAAAATCATTAACGCATGGAGAACCAAGATTTTTGAAAGAGGCGGCAAAAGTGACTGAAGAAGTTGAAGTTGACCCTCAGCAACGTTTTGAAGACTTTTTTAAACAGGATAAGTATCGTGAGAGAATCTCTCAGATGGCAGTTACAAACAGCATTTCGCTTATTGTAGATTTTGAAGACCTGATGGTCTTCGATATGGCACTTGCGCAGAACTTGGTGGAGACGCCAGACGATTATTTTGATTACGTGAATAGGGCTGCTTATTCTCAGCTGGAAACAGAAGACAGTGAGTACGCGTCGAAGATAGAAGACGTTGTTGTTCGTTTCAGAAGTTTGCCTGAATCTACACATTTGCGTATGCTGGGAGCAGCTAACATTGGCAAGCTGGTGATGGTTGAGGGCATAATCGTACGTGCCACTCCAGTGCAGCCTCAAGTTATGCGTGCAGCTTTCAAATGCAAAAGATGCGAAACGGTTGCTTACTTGGATCAGACAGGCCCTTTTCTTAAGGCGCCTTTACGATGCGAAAATCCTACTTGTCAAAGTAAGGGACCTTTTGAATTTCTTCAAGAGGGATCTACTTTCATCGACTATCAGCTGATTCGCATTCAAGAACGCCCCGAAGATCTACCTCCAGGTCAAATGCCTCGCACTTTGAACGTGAAGCTCGTAAGCCGAGACCTTGTTGATAAGGCTAGACCAGGCGACCACGTTGCGATAACAGGCACTGTTCGTGCTGAGGCACCTGTTTTTCCTACGGCTGGAAAGCTTCGGGTTTTCCGTCTTCACGTTGACGGTAATTTCTTAGACGTGGAGAGTAAAGAGCCAGAAACTGCTCTTGTCTCGCCTGAAGAAGAGAAAAAAATCCTTGAACTTGCCGAAGACCCGTGGATTCACAGGAACATAATGCGTTCTATTGCCCCTTCCATCTACGGCTACGAGACCATCAAAGAAGCCATAATGTATCTGGTTTTCGGCGGCGTTCCGAAACATTTAGCGGATATTTCGATTAGAGGAGAGCTTAACATTCTTCTTGTGGGCGACCCGGGTACTGCTAAGTCGCAGTTGCTTCAGTATATATCTGCGATTGCTCCGAGGGGTTTGTATACTTCAGGTCGTGGAACAACTGCGGCTGGTTTGACTGCCGCTGTGCTACGTGAGCGGGGAGGGGGAATGACTCTTGAGGCTGGTGCGCTTGTTTTGGCAGATAAGGGTGTTGCATGTATTGATGAGATTGACAAAATGCGTCCCGAAGACAGAGTGGCGATTCACGAAGTTATGGAGCAGCACACCGTATCGGTGGCGAAAGGTGGCATTGTAGCAACTCTCAACGCGAGAACAGCCATTCTTGCAGCTGCCAACCCTTCTCTAGGAAGATATGACGCCTACAAAACAGTGACTGAAAACATCAACCTACCCATCACCATTCTTTCAAGATTTGACCTAATTTTTGTGTTGAAAGATGTCCCTGAAAAAGAATTGGACGAGAAAATGTCAACCCACATTCTAGAAATACATCAGAAAGGTATAGCGCCTTCGGAAACACCTATCCAGTCGGACCTGCTTAGAAAATACATTAGCTATGCCAAGAACGTAAAGCCAGTTTTAACCGATGAAGCGTTGAAGCGGCTTAAGGCTTTCTATCTGGAGATGAGAGCCGTTACGGAGAAGATTGAAGGTTCACCTATAGCCATCACGGCAAGACAGCTGGAGTCTTTAGTCAGGTTAGCCGAGGCGAGAGCTCGGATTGCGCTTCGAAAAGAAGTTACTGCAGAAGACGCCGAAGCCGCCATTGTCATCATGAACAAGTCGCTGGAAGAAGTGGGCATTGACATTTCAACCCACATGCGAGACATTGACATCATTATGGTTGGAAAACCGAAGAGCATGCAAGACAAGTTAAGAGTAATCCTCACCGAAATTTTGGAAATGTCAAAGGAAACAGGTATGATTGAGAAAAAACTGCTCTTAAACGAACTCTCAGATAAACATAAAATCGAAGTCTTAGAAGCCCAGAAGCTCATCGGAAGAATGATAAAAGACGGAACAATATATGAACCACGACCAGGCTTCCTTAAGAAAGTATAACATCAAAGATTTTCACTGCGAAAAAACCTTGTTACACATAAAGCATTACTCCATAACTTAACCTACTCAAAATTCTCTCATAAGTGTTATATATTGGTTAGGCTATGTAGTTGTTGGGAGAAAGCGAGTTGTCGAAGAGGAGATTTTCTGGGATAATAGTGGCATTGCTGCTAATAGGCATGTTGGCTTTAACAGTTAATGTTCAATCAAGCAAAGCAGATCTTGAAGTAAGCGAAGTAACAACCACTTCAAGCCTGCCTATAGTTAAAGTGATCCCTGAGGTTATCGAGCTTGGACCGGGATACGTAGTAGATCAAACCTTTGCAATTGCAGTTGTAGTGGAAAATATACTCGATTCTCACGAACTCTACGGCCTTGACATAACATTTAGATGGAACACTTCATACTTGGAATGTCTAAATCACACAGCAACAATTCCAGTTGAAGATTTTTCTGACCCAATTACACCTAGCCCTTACCCCGGTATACTTTTTAAGCCTTTGATGATGGTTACAGATGAGGTTAATGCAATTGCAGGAACATACTCGGTTGCCTTTGCATGTATGTGGCCAGCGCCAGTTGCTGATGATGGCACAGTCTTCGTTATGACTCTCAAAGTTAAACGCCAATCAAACGTAGATGTTGTAGTTCCTCTGGATTTCGAATATACATTGTTGAGTCCAATGTCTTGCGCTGCGATTTACCATGAAGTGGAAAATGGCATCGTAAAAATTCTTGCAGCACCTCCCCCACATCCTCCAGAAGCAAGATTTACAATAATCCCAGAAACTACAAACGCAGGTCAACTTGTGATGTTTGATGCTTCAAGCTCCTTGCCTGGAGGAAACGAAACAAATGAAAAGCCGATAACTAGGTATTATTGGGATTTTGGTGACGGCGACAAGAAAATAGTGTCCATTCCAATAGTGTATCACAGTTTTAGTAGTCCAGGAAATTATGACGTAAACTTAATTGTTTCCGCTCCTGGGGCCAAACCAGACACAGACTCTATCACTCATCAAGTGACCATAGATTCAGAAATGATTGGGGGATACTCCTTCCCAACAAAAAGCAACGCAACAAAAACTCCGTTAACACTATACTTAGCTATAGTAGCAATCTTAACAACAGTTTTCACAACAATCAAACGCAAAAAATACAAAGAAACAAAACAACCTTAAAAAGCACAACTATAAGAACTTATCAACATTCCGCAACATAACACATTTAAAGTCCAGATATTCCATAATCCCAAAGGTTTTACTATTGAAAGTTGAAGAGCTGCCGATACCTGAACAAGTAAAAGAAGTAATCATAAAATCGGGGATTTCCAAGCTTTACCCCCCTCAAAAAGAAGCAATCCGTGCCGGCGCTCTCGAAGGAAAAGACCTTGTTTTAGCAAGCCCCACCGCCTCTGGCAAAACACTCACAGCAGAGCTTTGTGCTCTTAAACATGTAGTAGAGCGTGGTGGAAAAGTCCTCTACTTAACTCCTCTGAGAGCCTTAGCCAGCGAAAAATATCAAGATTTCAAAAAATACAGTAGCGTCAGAAAGCGTAATAAGGGACGTGTCAGCGTCGGCATCAGTACAGGCGATTACGACAGCAGCGATCCGTGGCTTGAAAGATACGACATAATCGTCTCAACCAACGAGAAGGCAGACTCGCTTCTGAGACACAGGTCCAAGTGGATGGACGAGATATCGCTCGTAGTTGCGGATGAAGTGCATTTGCTCAACGACTCTGAGCGAGGACCGACATTGGAGGTGGTGTTGGCGAGGCTGATGCAGATCAACCCCGAAATTCAAATCTTAGCCTTAAGCGCCACGATAAAAAACGTTGAAGAACTGGCGGACTGGCTTAAGGCTCAATATGTTACGACCGAGTGGAGACCCGTTACGCTTAAGGAAGGAGTTCTTCTTCACCAAGAGATACAGTTCAAAGATGGCGGAGCGGTGAAAATAGGAAAACATGCTAGAAATCCCGCGTTAAACCTCGCAATACACATCATAAAATCAGGCGGTCAAGCACTCATCTTCGCGTCAACACGGAAAAACGCAGTTTCTCTGGCGAAAAAAACCGCTGCTGAACTGGACAATTTTCTATCGAAGCCCACTAAACGCTCCTTGAATTTGCTTGGCGAGCGAATACTAGCAACTGGTGAGCGAACGAGAATTAGTGAGCTTCTCGCTAGCCTTGTCAGGCATGGGGCGGCTTTTCATCACGCTGGTTTAGGTGGTGGTCATCGGAAACTACTGGAAGACGCTTTCAGAGAAGGCAAAATCAAGGTGTTATCGGCTACGCCGACTCTGGCTTTCGGCGTCAACCTGCCCGCTAGGATGGTGATCATCCATGATTATAGGCGCTACGAAGTGGGTTATGGCTATTATCCTATTGCTGTTTTGGAGTATAAGCAGATGGCAGGCAGGGCTGGGAGACCAAAGTATGACAAGGTCGGTGAGGCGATTCTCATTGCGAAGACGGATGATGAGCAGGATTATCTGATGGAAAGCTACGTGTTGGCGGAACCTGAACGTATTTGGTCGAAGCTTGCAGTAGAGCGAATCTTGCGTCCTCACGTGCTGTCGACGATTGCGGCCAAGTATGCACAGAGTGAGCAGGGTGTTTACGACTTTTTTGGCAAAACCTTCTATGCGTATCAGTATGATCCCAAGGCTATCAGGCTAGTTATTACTAAGATTCTCAAGTTTCTCTACGACGAAGAGATGATCGACGTAAGCGGCAAGGATGTTTTTGCTACGAAGTTTGGACGTCGGGTTTCGGAGCTTTACATCGACCCGGTTTCAGCCGTTTTTATTCGTGACGCGTTGTATGCTCGAGCGCCCGTGATAACTGACATTAGCTTTCTCCACATGATGGCGCATACGCCGGACATATATCCGAAGCTGCGTCCTTACGCTAGTGAGATTGATGAGCTTGCGTTGTTTGTTGACCAACATAAAGACGAGTTTATGTTTGACGTCCCAAGAGAGGTTGATGATCGTTTAGATTTCGAGGAGTTTTTAGGCGAAGCGAAGTTGGCGTGGGTGTTGCAGTCGTGGATTGAGGAGGTCACCGAGGATCAGATGATTGAACGGTTCAGGGTGCAGCCTGGCGACTTATATAGGCTTATTAATTCGTCGAAGTGGCTACTTTACGCTTCTTGTGAACTTGCCGGTTTACTGGGACAGAAAGATTTGGTGCAGCGGTTGAACATGTTGATGGAGCGTAGCGGTAAGGGTGTGAAGACTGAGTTGTTGCCTCTTGTTCGCTTGGAAGGTGTGGGGAGGGCGCGTGCTCGTATCTTGTTTAATTCTGGTTTGAAGACGGTGGAGGATCTTAAGCATGCACCTGTGGAAAGGCTTATGGGGTTGCCTCTTATTGGATCTAGGGTTGCTAAGAAGATTAAGGAGCAGGTTGGCGGGTTTGTGAAGTCAGAGCAGTGGAAAAAGCTGGCAAAGGATGAGACTCCAGAACAACAATCCCTCACTGAATACTACTAACGACTTAAAGTCATAGATGCGCGCAAATGCAAGTTATATATAGTCCAAGGAGAAAGTAAAGCCAAAACGAACAAAAGAGGTGAAATACGTGACAAAGGGTACGGTGGTGAGATGGCTCGGCGGGAGAGGCTACGGGTTCATTAAATGCGAAGATGGCAAAGAAATCTTTGTTCATAACTCGGATATCCAGGGCAAAAGCAGCCTCAGAGAAGGAGAAAAAGTAGAGTTCGAAGTGACAGACACAGGTAGAGGACCGAGAGCCGTCAAAGTTAAACCGATTTCTGAATAAATCGAGAACATTTGTCGAAGATTCAAAAATCGGTTTAAATTATCGGGGTTTAAGTTTTTCTTCTGATTTGAAGACTGGTTCTACCTTTCCCTAAAGCGCGCACTGAAAACCTTTCAACAATCCGTCTTGTTATCTCGAGGTTTCCTTTTGAAACCTCTTTTTGAATGCTTTTTCTCGCCACTTTTCTTTCCAACTCTTCCATCCCGTCTTTACCAGTTTTTCTCTGATTTTGGGTTTTTCCGCAACCCATTCTAGAAGCGTCCAGAAACGTCTCTTGTCTCCCAGTCTTTCTGTTGGCACTCCCACTTCTTTGCACCATTCTACGTAGCTTCTCTCGACCAACTCTTGGAGGTCGCCAGCGATTTGTACTTCTTCCACGTTGAATCCCCGGTCTCGCAGGTGTCTACGTATGCTGGAGAGAACATATCCTGAGCAGACCTTGAAACGGGTTTCCCTGTCAGGCTGCATCACCTCAACGATCTCCTCGGCAATCTTCACGGCGTCATCCAAGTACTGTTTATTTTCGAAGTTGGGCGGCTGGAAGGAGGAGACCGAGATTCTGCGTTTCATGTACCTGCGTTCTGGAAGTTTGAGGGCGCCGATTACCACGCCTAAAATAAGGTCTCCCCATCCAGCATCATCTATCAAAATCTCCTTTCTAGACAGAAACCGATCCAACTCCATAACCTACGTCACCAAGATCTTCAACAAAGTGACTCTTTTCAAGCCGTTTATGTTTATCTGCCGACCATATATGCGGCCTCTCCATCAAACAGTAAGGAATGAATGTGTAAAAACCTTCTTTAAGAGTTTCTTTTATATCGCCGGGGATGTCTTCGACATTCGCGCGCGCTTAATTTTGAGAACATGCGTAGAACATATTTAAAACACGATGACTTTAGTTTGCTAGAGTTTTTTTATGCGGCTGGTTAAGCCTGTTGTTAAGATCGAGAACGTCGTTGCCTGCGCCGCTCTGAAGCATGGGATCGACTTAAGCGCGGTGGTGAAGGCTTTTCCAGTGGTTAATTATCAGCCAAAACGATTTCCCGGACTGGTCTTTAAGCTGAAGAGGCCGAGAACAACTACCCTGATTTTCAGCACTGGCAAAATGGTTTGCACAGGAGCCCGATCCGGGAGGGATGCAGTGAGAACTCTGAAGAAGGTTGTTAAAACCTTGAATAAGGGCGGAATAATAATCAATGGCAAACTTGAAATAGGAATAAAGAACATCGTTGCCACCGCAAGCCTCGATGCATGCAAGTAAAATACATGTGTGAATGGGATAAGCAAATCAGATTCCTTCCCTATAATAATTAGTATGCTTGAGGAGTATTTGGTTTTCACTGGAAGACCTAATGCAGGTAAGAGCAGCATCATCAAAGAAATTGTAGGCTTAAATTTAGCAACCGGAAAGCGTCCGGGAACAACACGAAACATATCGAAACATCCTTTAAACAGCGGCCTAGTTCTTGTAGACATGCCTGGTTTCGGCAGGATCATGGGTGTCTCTAAGCGCTTAGAGAATATGAGGAAGAATCGGATCATCCGTTTCTTAGAGTCTAACGCTCAAAACATAGCCTTAGCTATCCACGTTCTCGACATATCCACGTTCCTA
>JAOUKM010000019.1 GCA_029882535.1 Candidatus Bathyarchaeota archaeon | reverse complement strand
CGTTTGTGTTAGGAATCTCATTGTGCTTGATTGGTGCCTTTTTGATGTTTGAAGGAAATATTTTGGGAGAGAACAATACTGGTTGGGCAATTGTTATAGGGATAGTAGGAATCGGCTTAATTGCCACATCAGGTGTAAGGTTGCTGAAACCCAAGAAATCCTAAAAAGAAACATGTGCATCAATTGCCTACTGGCAATCATAGTCTATTGCATGTATTCATTGAAGAAATGGAGACTAACAAATGAACATGAGTAAATTAATGGACATCATCTTCATTTGCTCCTTTATCATTTTCAATATTTCAGTGAGTGCTCTCTACATTGCAACCAAACTTGGTAACATGGTGCTCGTGCAGGTGTGTGGTGCCATTGTTCTTTCTCTGATAATTCCTTTCACTATCACATTGTTAGGATATACGAAAGAGAAGCCAGAGAAAAGGGTGATAATATCTCATGCATTTATTCTCTTCTATCTCTTTCTGGAATTATCATTAGATTACATCCTTAAAATTCCATTCAGAGAAATACTGGCAATTCATGTCCTCTACATTATAGTCTTCTATGCTGCTATGTTCAGTATGATAGGTGTTTCCTTCAGCAAAAACAGGAAAATGGGATTTGTGGTGATCATAACATTCTTGATATTGATAGGATGTCTAGTGTACTATCTATTACCTTTCTAAAATTTAGGCACCCTAGAGTTTACCTTAAGCTTGTTCCACAAGTCATAAGAACATAGTTCTAGAAGATAGAAACATGGAAACTTTCCTTAAAATAGACAGTATCATGTTCTATGTGTCTGATCTGGAGAAATCAGCCAAGTTCTATGAGAGTGTTTTGGGATTGAAAGTTGGCTGGACTGACAAGGAAGAGAGAATGATAGGTTTCCTATTCCCTGAAAGTGATTCAGAAATAGTCATTCACAATGACCCTGATCTTCCCAACCCATCTTTCAGCTTCATGGTGAGAAATGTTGAGAAGTTCTGTGATAAATATGAAAAGAGAGGATACAGAATAGTCAAAGAACCTTTTGAAGTGAGATGTGGCAAATTTGCAGTTCTGGCTGATCCAGATGGAAATGAGCTGCCAATCATAGACCTTACAAAATTTGGTGACAAACCCAGATATGATGAGTAGTTCTTACCATAAATCGTTTTGTCTTACAATGAAGTTTCTTCCACAAGCCATAAAAACTGAAGAAAGCGAATTATATGGCTGATGTAACATGGGAAAACTAAAGGATATTGACTACAAGATTCTTTCTGAGTTGATGAAAAACTCCAAGACGAGTGATAGGCAAGTGGCTAAGAAAATTGGGGTATCTCAACCAACTGTCACAAGAAGGAGAGCAAGACTTGAAAAGGATGTAATTGATGGCTATTCTGCTATTCCCAAATGGGAGAAACTTGGGTATAAGATTCTTGCATTTACATTCGTCAAAACCAGAATGCTTCTTGGACCAGAAGAGCAGCATAAGGCAGATCATAAGATGGCATTAAAATGGATGAATGAACATCCTAACGTTATATATGCTGCTGGATGTAGGGGACTAGGGTGGAATGGTTTCATGATTTCGGTTCACAAGAGCTACTCAGACTTTGACAACTTCATTGTCAGACATAATGGTGAAATTGGACCAACATTAGATAATATTGGAAACATTCTTGTGAATCTTGACGGAAGTCAAACTCTGAAGCCTTTGCATTTGAAATACCTAGCAGAAGCATTATCTGAATAAGACTAAGCAATTTATCATTCTGCCACTATTCATGATAGCAACACTACTAGCAATCGTACTGTGCAGAAGAAAAAGAGCAAAGTGAGTGTGGTTGCTAGCTCCTGTTAGATTGAGTTTGTTCCACAAGTCATAAAGCTCAATAATGTGGTGGTTATATATGCTACAGGAATTGGATTTTCGTAAAATAACTGCAAATGAGCTTCCATATGTTTCTTATCTCTGCCTTTGGGGTGTCAGCAAAAAGCAGAAGGAAGCTATGAAAGGGCATATGAAGAGGAGACTTAAGTGGATTGAGGAGATGTGGTCAAAGGGACTAGAAATCATAGTAGCTTTGGGTCCAAGAAAAAGCAAGAAGGGGCTCATTGAATATCTTCCAATTGAGGTGGCTCCTGAACCTGTGAAGGGAAAGAACTCTTTGTTTATAGACTGCATTTGGGTTCTGCCACGATTCAAGAAAGCAGGAATAGGAAAGGGGCTTATGCAGCATTTTCTTGATGATGCCAGAAAGGTGGGTGGAGCTAGTGTGCTATCATATGAAAGTGACAAGTGGTTTGGGTATTTTGATTACATGCCAACTAACTTCTTCAAGCAATTTGGATTTAAGGAGGTTTCAAGAGACGAAACTCGTGTTCTACTTCATCTTGACCTAGGAGCCCACTTAACTCCACAACTTCTGACTCCAAAAAGCCAAAGAATCAAGAAGAAAGGCAAGACAGTCGTTGATATCTTTTGCAACAGCCAATGTCCTTGGTGTGGGTGGATGGCAGACGAGATTAACAGAAATGTAAAGGACTATAAAATAATGATCAAACGGATTAGCACTGACAATAGAGAAGTTATTGAAGAATTTGGATTAGCAAGAGGAATATCAATCAACGGTAAACCAGCTATCAAGAGAATGGCAGCTTGGAAAGAAATCAAATCAGCCCTAGATAGAGCAACTAGCTAACAGTAATCAATTAACTAGTTTCTTCCACAAGTCATAAAAGCTGAAGAACAAGAGTTTGTAGTTTACGGTGAAGAGATTGCCGATTAAAGAAAGAGATCCCTATCTTTGTGCAGCTGGTTCATTTTTCTTTCCTGGATTGGGACAAGTATATTGTGGAAGAATATTGAGAGGGCTAGTTTTCCTCATTCCAGCTGTGGTCTTAACTATTCCAAATGCTGTTATTTATTTGTCTCTTCAGTTCAACTGGATCGATTATCCTTTCTGGTTGTCTACTTGGTCTAATCTGCTGATGCTCATTTCAAAAGTCGTAGATTTCATTGTTAGAGCCTTGGCAACATATGATGCCTATAGAATAGCAAAGTCTAACTGATTAAGAATTTATCGAACAAATGGAAGACTTAGAAAAAATCAAAGATGCTACTGGAGACAACTACACAAATGCTACACAAATAACTACACAAACAACTGCAAGGACAAATAAGGAAATCCCTAGCTTCTTTCAGGAAAATAAACCTAATTTTGGAAGCCGGGGATGGGAATTGAACCCATATAGAGCAGCTCTGCAGGCTGCCGCCTGAACCGTTCGGCCACCCCGGCATATAAAAAAAATAAGCAACGGCTAATAAATCTAACCAATGGATGTGGCAATTCTACTTCAAAAACTTCTTGTAAAACTCTTGAGCTTTCTCCACCCCTTTCTCGGGAATCTTAGTTATTGGCCCATAGTCCATTTCGGGAGCCAACTCTGCACATTTTGTGAAATACTGTTTCACTTTTGCAATGTCACCTTTCCAAAGGGCTAATCCACCAGCAATATGGTACTGTATTCTTGCTTGTATGCTATCTCCTTTCTTCTCAAGTTCTGCCGCCTTCTTTGTAACCTCTTTCATTGTTACATCAATTTTTCGTGGATCACGAAACATAGTATGCTGCAAGGCTTTGTATATCTCTTTGTCGTTGCCGCAAATTCTCTCTAAATCTGTTATTATCACTTTCTCAAGCTGTTTCGCCCCTGTTTTTTCTTTCTTCTTTCTCTTGAATAAATCTCTTACCATACTATTTTCCCTCAATGTGTATTCGTTGTCAAACTCAATTTAAAGTCAACGAAAAGAGATTTAAAGATTTGGTAAGATCTAGTGAAACTTGAATTAGCAAGCAAGAAAATATTTTCATCTTCCTCTTATACTTAAAAGAGATAATATTGCTAAAAGCTAGAGGGAGGAGGAGACTGGAAGCTGAAGCCTTTAAGTTTTGTTCACGTGGCGGACATCCATTTAGGCTATACACAATACAATCTAGAAGTGAGGCGTGAAGACTTCAATAGAGTCTTCGAAGAAGTTGTTGACAAGACGATTAAGTTGAAACCGGACTTCATGATAATCGCTGGGGACATTTTTCATCACGCGAGACCCAGCAACGTTACGTTAGAAGCTGCAATCAAAAACTTTTGCCGACTTCTAGACGCGGGTATTCCAGCTTTGGTTGTCGACGGATCTCATGATTCTGCGCCCAACGTGATAACAAGCACTATTCTTAACCCGTTGGACGCGGCGGGCTTGGTGTATTATTTACCTCGCCATGAAAATGCCTGTTGGCGAAACGAAAAGTGCTACGTCTACGGCGTCCCAAATTACAGAACGAGACGAAAAACCGAAGGGCAACTTCCGCTTTTCTATGAGAAAAACAAGCCGTCGCCTAACCCAGCATTGTTTAACGTATTTGTTTTTCACATGGCGCTAGACTTACCTAGTGTTAAGCCGCCTCAAATGGAGGCTGAATCTCCACCTGAATTGTTACCGGAGGGTTTCAACTATTACGCCGGCGGACATATTCATAAGCTCTCAAGACGCAGCTTTAAGACCGGCGTCTTAGCTTATAGTGGCTCTACAGAGACGGTTTACTATGATGATGCGCGGTTCGCGAAGAGTTTCTATTATGTGCAAGTGGACGAGAAAGGTGAGGCAAAATTTCAGCGCATAAAGCTAGAAAGTCCTCGCCGTTTTGTAATCTTAGAAAAGGATTACACCGGCATGACTCCAGCGAAAATTAGCGAGACTGCCGTCCGCCAAGTTAAAGAAAACGATGAAGAAGGCGTTATCATTGTTCCTGTTTTAAAAGGAGTCCTGCCCGCCGAAGCTAACCGAAGCGAGATAGATGTAGCTCAGATTAGGGATGCTGCGGAAAAAGCTCTTCTTGTCCGTCCAGTTATTCGCTTAAGTGAGACAGAAGTGCCAGAAGAGGTTGTTCGTTCAATTTTTGAGGGTGAGCTTAAGGACTTGAAGACCAAGGCTTTCGAGTATTTTCTTCAGATATTTTGTGAGCGTTATCCAAGAGATGAAGCTGAGAAAGTTGCTCGTCTTTCGGTAAATCTCATTGAGCCACTGACTCGGAAAGATGAAGATAGAGTGAAAGAGGAATTGGAGGCGTATCTGGATGCGAATTAAGACAGTAAATTTGGAAAACATTCGCTCTCACGCAAAATCTAGAATTGACTTTGAGAAAGGGTTTAATTGCCTCGTTGGGGGTCTAGGAACTGGAAAATCCAGCATACTTTACGCCATCGACTTTGCCTTTTTTGGCGACCCTTTGACTAGAAGTTATCATTATCTTTTACGTGAGGGGGAGGGTGCTGGGAAGGTGGCTGTCGATTTTTTGTTGAATGGAAAGACCTACCGCATTGAGAGGGGATTGAAAAGACGTGAGAAAGGCATCGGTCAAGACGCTGAGCAGTTGAACTTTTACGAAGAAGACAACCTAATCGCCAGCATGAGAAATGAAGCTGTTGCGGAACAATTGAAAACCATAACTGGGCTGGACAAGGAGATTTTCCGTGAAGTTGTGTGGGTTAGGCAGGAACATCTTAAAGAATTGTTAGACGTGGCTCCTCGGGAAAGGCAGAAGCGATTAGACCAGTTGTTTGGATTGAGCGACTACGAGATGGCGTGGAACAACCTGCGAGGGATTCAAAGAGAGTATGAGGGCGAAAAAAAGGCTCACGAGAAGGACTTCGATGTGTTGGGAATAGAGAAGCTTGAAGCAGATTATCATAAGGCTGTTGAAGAATTCTCAGAGCTTGAAAATGGAATCCTCGACTTGAACAACAGCTTGCAAGAAGCAGAGACAGCGTTGCAAGCCGCGTCTACCAAACTTCAAAGCATCGAACAACTAAGAAAACAAACCGAGGAGCTGTTAAAGAAAGAGGCTGAGCTTCAAACAAACATTGCAAACACCGAAGACATGTGCGCAAGGCTTGTAAACGAAATTCAAACAAAAACAGCGGCTGTTAAAGAATTCGAACAGCGTTCAAAAGCATTTGAAGCCCAATTGAACTCGCAAAGAAAACAACTGCAAGAAATCGGCATCGCCCCAGATTTGACAGTTGAAGAATTAAAACACCAACTGGCTTCCTTTGATGAACAGATGACAGGAATAAGAGCCGAACAAGAAGCGGCAAGAAAAGAGACTAAAACTTCCAAACAACGAGTATCCAACCTTGCAGCAGAAAGCAAATGTCCTCTTTGTCTACAACCTCTGCCTGAAGATTACAAGGCGCACATGCTGAAACATATTGAAAAAGAGAACGCTGAAAGAGAAAAAAGACTCGCAGAACTGCAAAAAAACGTCCAAGAACTGGAAAAACTAAGAAACGTCGTAAACAAAGCATTCTTAGACTTTCAATCATACACCCCACGAATACAAGATATAAAAGTGCGGGTTGTTGAAGAGAAAGAAGCTATTGAAAAGCTGGAAAAAGAATTTGAAGAACAACAGTCGCAAGAAAAGACGCTTAGGGCTCAGCTTGATGGGATTCGCAGAGAAATTGCAAAGTTTGATATGACTGAGCTGGAAACTGCTCGGAAGCTTCATGAGACTGCAGCAGAGCAACATCTTACGGTCAAGAAAGAGTTGGAATTCACTAAAAGCCGCAAAACAGATGCATCCCTTAAAATTGAAGACTTCCGTGAACGTCTTGAGCATGCTCAGCAAAAAATGGAAAGAGTGAAAAAAATAGAGAAACTCTTAGAAACCATTGATGGAATACGCAACGCTTACAGAAGCATACAGCCGAAACTGCGCACCGAGTTTGTCAGAATCCTAGAACGAGTGGTTCAACAAGTATTAGACAGTCTTGTAGGCGAAGAAGATGTTGCGTTAATAGCAAGCATTGACGAAACCTACACTCCGTCTATTAAAAGCCAAGAAGGCTATGAACGGGAAGTTTCGTATCTTTCTGGCGGAGAACGCACTCTTCTAGCTTTTGCCTACAGATTCGCTTTAGGTCAGCTTATTATGCAAGCAAGAACTGGACATGGGTTGCAGATGCTTTTGCTGGACGAGCCTACTGAAAGCCTCGGCAGAGAAGACCGCTCAGTTGACCGTTTAGCAGAAGCAATCGCACGACTCAAAGCCATTGAACAAATAATTGCCGTTACTCACAATGAAGCCTTTGCGGAAAAAGCAGAGCATGTGATAAGGCTGGAAAAGGAAGCTGATGCAAGCCGAGTTACTGCTGAAAAATAAGCATGGCGTTGTCACATGGTTGAAAAAAGCAGACGACTCGCTCTGTTAGAGGGCATTGCAGCAGGCATACTTTTTGGCACTGCAGCCGTATTCATCCGCCTCTTAACCGACATAAACGTTTTTTCGATAGCCCTTTGGCGGCTGATAATAGCCTCAGCAGTACTAACCCTCATAATATTAGCTTTCAAAAGAAAACTCGGTGCCAAATTGATTCGGAATAATTTTAAGCATTTTCTAGTCTTGGGGATGCTGCTGGGCACTCATTTCATTCTCTTTGTCTCCGCAGTGAAAGACACAACCATCTTAAACGCAACAGTACTCGTAAACACGACGCCCATTTTCTCCATAATCATATCCACGTTTCTTTACCGCATAAAACCGTCAAAACTGGCTCTAGCTGGCATAGCATTGTTGTTCATTGGAGCAGGCATCATAGCCTACGGAGACGCCAGCACAGGGGAGACCGCTAGCTTGATAGGAGATCTAGAAGCAATGTTGGCAGCGGTTGCAGAGGGCTTCTACCTTAACTATGGCAGAGAAAAACGCAGCCGACTCCCACTCTTACCAACCATGCTTTTCATATACTTAGCAGCAGCCTTCACAGTCAGCGCAACAACAGTCTTAACCGGAGCAATCTTTGAATTCTCAAACAGCTTAGAAATGCTTCTGATCTTAATAGGGCTCGGTGTCTTACCGACCGCCGCAGCTCACACTCTATATTTCTCTTCACTGTCCAACCTGAAGTCTTTCGAAACCGCCTCTATGGCGCTCCTTGAACCTTTAGGCGCAACTCTTCTAGGCGTTGCTATTTTTGCAGAAATTCCGACGCCGATTTTTGTTCTAGGCGCGGTTCTGTTGCTTGTAGGAATTTTTTCAGTAGCATCAGGTGAATAGCTGAAAGAGAATAAATGAAAGCTACTCTTCGATAACTAGCTTTTTCTCTTTGATTACAAACGCGTTTTCTCTTCCAGCGATCACTCGGAAATCTTTCAGTTCTGCTTTGTGTAGAAATTTGCGAAGAAGAGTTCGTAGATAGGATCTAGAAAACGGCTTCTCTTCTTCATAGCTTAAGATTATTTCGCTGCCAGTCATGTCGACTTCTACACCTTCCAGCTTTTCTTCAAGGAAATCAGCTAGTTCTTTCACTGTGTCGCCATCAGCACTTTTGCGCAACTCCGAGATTTCAATAGGAATTTTTGACACTGTCTCTCCCTCCTCTCAATGTCTAACGAGGATAATTCTAACTTCGTCACAAGTATCTTCGCAAGAATCTGCTGCGCGTTCAATTGCTTCGAATAGCTGGCTTGTTAAAATGGCGATTCCAGCTTTCAGATCTGTCTCTTTAGCAAGCAATCGACGGGCGTTTTCGTGTAAATCGTCAACCTTTTCTTCTTGTCGTTCCACTTCATCTGCTGCCTCCAAAGCTTCTTCTGGTTTATCAACCATTTTATCTATGCTTCTTAAAAGCGACAAAGCGCACTCCTTGAGACCCTTAACCATTTCTATAGATGCTCTTTTCAAACTTTGTGGGACTTCTTCCATGGGAATCACGTTGAGCAACCTTGTAGCCTCTCTACACCAGTCTGCCACCATGTCCACCCGCTTCATCAGATGCATCAAGTCTTCCCTGTCTTCAGGCGGTAGTTCTCCTTGGGAAAGCTCGTCCATAAATTTCCTTCTCAGAGTGTCTGCTTCTTTTTCAGCTCGTGTGATATTGTCAACAAGCGATTTTGTTTCTTTTGCTTTGTTTGAAACAGCTGCTTCTACTGCCTTTTCTAGGTCGTCTACAATGGACATTGTTGTCGTGAGGTGTCGTCTCATCGTTTTTAACGCGTGTGTCTCTCGACGTTTTTTGAACCAATTAAGTAATTCACTCATTAACAAGCAACCCTAGACGCTTTCTGCGGTTTTTGAACTATTTAAGTTCATCCTTTATAACAGTTTTTTCTTCATAGCTAACTAGTGAAGAATTTATGTCAGATCGCCCGTCGAGAGTATTATCACAGCAACGCTCATATAATTCTCCTGCTCATCATCCACAAGCAACAAGGTGTGTTCAAACTTAAGGACTTTGCGCTCGGAACTCCAACCGTTCTACACCTTTACCCTTAGAAACCCGCCCAAGAATTCTTATGACACCAAGCTCACCAGTACTTTTTACATGTGTTCCACCACAAGCACATGCATGTAAATCCTTAACCTCCACAATCCGCACTTGTGAAACGTTGGATGGAAGTGTTTTCAAGCTTTCGTGAAATTTCTCAACGTATTTTTCAGCTTCCACACGGCTCATAATCCTTATTTCAATAGCCCGATTCTCTTTAACCATGCTATTTGCAACGTCTTCAATTCTTTGAAACACGGGTCTTAACGAATTTTCTAGAGCTAGATCTAACCGCGCCTTGTCAACATCAAGTCCTGAGCCTACAATTTCTGCAGGACTGTTTAGAACACATCTGATGGCTTCTGCCATAATATGAGCTGCAGTGTGGTTTTTCATCAACGAATACCGACGTTTCCAGTCGATGACTCCTCTAATTACTCTTCTTTGCTTGATTTCACCAACCATGTTATCTGTCAGATGCAAAATTCGTCCTTTGTTCCATCGAACGTCCACGATATCAGCTTTACCAATTTCCTCTTCAATTATACCTTTGTCTGAGGGTTGACCTCCACCAGTTGGATAGAAAGCTGTGTTATCAAGAACTATAGTAACTAATCCATCATTTTTGGTTACTTGAAGAACCTTAGCTTTGAACTCACGCAAATAAGCATCATCGTAGTAAAGAAGCCTTGTTGCCGGAATTTTTTCCACGTAATTTCACCGTGAGATTCTCGTTTTTAGGTAGAAAGTAAAATAGCTCCCAACTTATATAATACATCTACTCGGTTTGACGAGGGAAAAAGTAGTGGATGTATTTGAAGCCATAAAAGACAGAAGAAGCATCCGCGTCTTTGAAAGAGAAGCGATATCCGAAGAACATGTTGAAAGGCTTATTGATGCAGCAAGACATGCGCCTTCAGCAGGTAACATTCAGCCGTGGGAATTCGTCATAGTAAGAGACCAGCAGATAAAGCGGCAGCTCTCAGTTGCCGCCTTGAACCAAACTTTCATTGAAGAAGCTCCTGTTGTAATCGTGGTTTGTGCAAACGAAGCGCGCTCTGGCCAAGGTTATGGAAGTCGCGGAGTGAACCTTTATTGCATTCAAGACACCGCTGCAGCCACAGAAAACATTTTGTTAGCAGCGTATGCCATGGGACTTGGCGCCTGCTGGGTTGGGGCTTTCCGAGAAGAGATGGTAAGGCAAGCTTTAAACACTCCTACCCATGTGAGACCAGTTGCAATCGTTCCTGTAGGAAATACTTCTGAGAAACCGGCGCCACGAGGACGAAGACCTATGAGAGAGATTGTTCATCGAGAAACTTTCTGAACACATCAACTTTGGTCGTATTGATAAGGAACGTGTAGAGGGTTTTATTCTAATCTCCTTTCCGCTTCCTTGAGCATATTAATTACTGGAAGATTATAAGGACACTTTTCCTCGCATTCGCCACATTCTGTACAGCTATTTACTCTCGTTCGCAGTTTTGGATACTGTTCTCTCGTCCAGTTCTTTATATTGAAAAAGCGATGATAGACGTCCCACTTTAGAATCATCATTATTTCGACACCATCTGGACATGGCGTACATAACCCGCATTCTCGGCAGAACGGTTCTGGGAGTTCTCCGAATTTGTAGGCAATCTTCTCTTCATGAGTGAGCCCTTTGAACTCTTCTGCAATCTTGACAACATGGTCTACTTCTTCTGTAGACCGTAGTCCGGGTATAACAGTGTCTATGTCATGGGCAAATACGAACTTCAGTGAACGCTCTGCCCTTTCAATTCCATCTTTTCCGAAATGGTCAATGAACTCTGATGGATCAGGCCAGTCTAACTCAGGTTTACCCAAAAATCGAGCGCCCCACTGAGGATACTGCAGCGGAGCTCCACATCCACCCATTGGCTTCATGATAATTACTCCCACATCCAATTCCTTAGCTAATGGAATTAATTCCTCGGTAGCTTTCCTATCAAGGACGTTCAAGGGCACTAGAACGGTGTCAAACTTTCCCGTTTTTATAGCTTTTCCTAGAACATAGGGATTGTGGCCAGTGATTCCTATATAGTCAATTTTTCCTTGAGCCTTGGCTTCCTCAAGAGCTTTCAAACTTCCTTCAGAGTTCGTGGCTTTCTTGAGAACTTCTTCATTGTCGATGCCATGGAGTTGAACAAGGTCTATTCGATCAGTCTGTAAGTTCCTAAGACTGTGTTTGATACCGGCTCTAGCCGCAGCCTCTTTGGTTCGCTGATGAGTTTTGGTTGCTATGACTATTCGATCTCTCACATCTTTCAATGCTGCTCCCATTTTCTCTTCGCTGTCTCCGTAGGCTCTGGCAGTGTCGAAGTAGTTTATTCCCCTTTCGTAAGCGTATCTCACAACCTTCTCTGCCTCATCCCTAGAGAGCGCTATTATGGGTATGCCTCCAAAACCAACAATTGAAACCTGCAAATCTGTTCTTCCTAGTCTCCTTTTCTGCATTGTTGTCAAGCGTCTCCGCTAGGATTGGGGAGGAATTGTATAAAAAGGTGTCTTTTTATGCACACTGGGTTGTTATTATAGTGCGTTTTTCTAGCTTATTGAAAAGCTTATTTTTTAATAGCTAACCTCGTTAAGTTAGACGTGAGGAAATCTCTTGAAGTTCTCTTTGATGGCCGATTGCTATGAGAAAATTGAGGCTACAACCAAAAGACTTGAGATGACCGACTATTTGGTAGAGCTTCTTAAACTTACCTCAAAGGACATTATAGACAAAGTTGTTTACCTGACACAGGGAAAACTGTATCCTGATTTTGTTGACGTTCAAACTGGCATAGCTGAGAAACTTGCCGTACAAGCGGTTGCAAAGGCAACTGGGAAAAGTGAGAAAGAAATCAGGGAAGACCTGGCTAAAACGGGAGACACAGGCGAAACCGCCCAAAAATTCCTCGCAAAAAAGATCCAAGCAACATTATTAAAAGGGATACCCTTAACAGTTGAAAAAGTCTACGACATACTCGACAAGATGGCGAGAGCGTCTGGCACAGGGTCAATGGATAAGAAGTTAAGCCTCATCGCAGGGCTATTGACAAGTGTCACACCAAAAGAAGCAAAATACATCATAAGAATCATAACAGGAAACCTAAGACTAGGAATCGCGGACATGACTGTCTTAGACGCGCTAGCAATCGCCTACGGAGGAGGAAAAGAAGCAAGAGATGCGTTGGAAAGAGCCTACAACATCTCTTCAGACCTCGGAAAAGTGGCCAAGACAGTTGCAGAAAAAGGACTGGAGGGTGCCTCAAAATTTGAGGTATCAGTTGGAAACCCTATACGCTCAATGCTTGCAGAACGATTAGGTTCGCCAGAAGAAATCTTAGCGAAACTAGGCGGCAAATGCATCGCAGAATTCAAATATGACGGGGAGCGCGTGCAAGCCCACAAACAAGGCGACCATGTTCTTCTTTTTTCGCGTCGCCTAGAAAACATCACAAACCAGTATCCCGATGCTGCAGAACTTTTCAAAAAACACGTTAAAGCAAAGAACGCCATCATCGAGGCCGAATGTGTCGCCGTAGACATAGACACTAGCGAAATGAAACCCTTTCAAGAATTGATGCACCGCAGACGAAAATACGGCGTTAAAAAGGCGATGGAAGAATACCCCGTCTCGCTTTTCGTGTTTGATGTATTGTACGCTGACGAAGAAGACTACACTCTGAAACCCTATTTAACTCGGCACAAAAAGCTTGAACAAATAATCATAGAAAGCAACCGCGTGAAAAAAGCAGAATCCTTGCTCGTAGACAGTGATGAAGACATAGAACGTTTTTTCGAAAAAGCTGTGGAAGACGGATGCGAAGGTATCATGTGCAAATCAATAGCCAAAGACTCAGTTTATCAGGCGGGTTCAAGAGGTTGGATGTGGATAAAGTACAAACGGGAATACAAAAGCGAAATGACCGACACTGTGGACTTGGTAGTCGTTGGAGCCTTTCACGGCAGAGGAAAACGCGCAGGAACATATGGAGCGTTGCTTCTAGCTGCTTACAATCCTAGTAAAGACACGTTTGAAACAGTAACAAAATGCGGAACAGGCTTTACCGATAAAGACTTGGAGAAAATACCTAAAATGATGAAAAAACACAAGATTACCCACAAGCATCCAAGAGTGCAGACGATGCTTAACGCAGATGTATGGTTTGAGCCCATTGTTGTGATCGATGTTCTTGGCGCTGAAATTACCTTAAGCCCCATTCACACATGTGCAATGGACGCAATTCGCAGAGGAAGCGGGTTAGCTATAAGGTTTCCTCGATTCACCGGAAACTACAGGCTTGATAAGTCAGCGGAAGATGCGACGACAAGTAAGGAAATAGTGGAGATGTATCAAAATCAGTTGAAGAAAGTGAGCGAAAGTTAAAAGACTTAGGCGTTAGCGAGAGGTTAAAGAATCTTAGTGTACTATATGAATCTTAGTGAGATTTGACTAAAAGTGGTGTCAATGACAAAAAGACAAAAACGAAAGACGGCAGAAAAGGGTTTAAACAGAAAACTGTTGTACGGGGTTGTTTTAGCTACGCTCATCACGTTGGCTGCATTGGTTACGTATTACCTATTTTTTCAGCCACACACAGAAAATTGGGCAGCTGCCATAATTGACCAAGTAACCATTAAAAGCGATCTATTCAATAAAGATTTCAATGATACAGCTACTTCTATATTTAACGTTTCAGGGTTTGATGTGAAATATTATCCCAGCGACGATGTTACTGTGGACTTTTACAAAGACCTCCCCTCAAAAGGGGGCAAAATAATAATTTTAAGAGTACACTCGTCTGTGAGAAACGAAAGTGATTTTGTTGACTTGTTCACCTCAGAACTCCACAATAAAGAAAAAGAAATACGATACTCTGCAGAATATGGAAACCAGCTTAGTGTCGCTGAGTTTCTAATTACTGGCGACAGATATTTTGCAATTGGTCCTACTTTTGTAAATTTTAGTGTGAGGGGACGATTTGACAGCAGTTGTGTAGTTGTTTTGATGGGATGCGACAGTCTTAACAAAACGAGTATGGCAGAGGCGTTGATTGGGAGGGGCGCTAAAGTTGTTATAGGCTGGACCCGTTCGGTAGAATTGGAAGAAACCGACGAGTCTACTTTAGACTTGCTTCAGTGTTTACTTGCTGAGGACCCTTATACCATTCAGGGTGCTGTAAAGAAGGTTAATGAAACCTCTCATTATCCTTATAGGACATCGCTGGATTATTATCCAAAAAAAGCAGGCAGTTATGTTGTTCCGACGAGAGAGAATGAAACGTCTTTATACTTGATGAAGGTATCTTTTCAGGTTTTGCTCTTGGTTACTTTAGCTAAGTGGAAACGGGATAGTGTAGATGTTTTTTGACTGAAGCGAAACGGTTTGTTTATTCTTTGGCTTGCGTTTCTACGGTGCTTTGTGATTGTGTTTTTCCGAATGTTATTGTGGTGGGTTTGGGTTTGGTGTAGGTTGGTGTTGTTGAGGTTGGAGTTGTTGTGGGACGAGGTGGTGTTTTGAGGTTTTCGTGGTGTTTTGAAACGATTAGGTAGAGACGGTCTCTTAGGTCTATTCCTATTGGTTTCAGTGCTTTGAGTTGTTTGATTTTGTTGGCCAATACATTGTCTTCAAGGGTCTGAGCTATCCATTTTTCGAAGTCGTCTCGGTAGAGATGGAATTCTAATGATTTGATGTTTACGTCTAGGATTTCTTTGACGAATTCTTCTAGTGATGTGGCGCTTTTTCCTGTGTAGTTTCCTATTGAGGTGAAGAAGTAAAATGCTTTTTCTCTAGGTAGGGTTCTTAGGATTCTGGATGTTTGGGGGTTACTCAACATAATTTTCTCCGTTAATGTTTGTCGTTTTACTTATAGGTTGGTTTCAAGATTTAAAAGTTAGCTTTAACGAAAAGCCGTTAGTTGTCGGTTTGTTTGTGCGCCACTCCCTCTAGACTAACCTTGATTCTTTGCTTCAAACAGGCATTAAATAGATCAAAATACATGAGTGAAGCTTTTCTGTTTCTCAGAACGTCACTCTAGAAGCAATGAGATTACATAAAAACTACAATGTTCGGCCTTCACTTACAAAAAATCTCGCCTTAGAGCTTAAAGCGAAGTATAGCTGCGATTCCGCCAAACGCGTTTTTCAACATCTGTCCCTCCTCAGTATCCATCGAAACTATCTCTACATTTGCATTTGCCTGATCAGCCAGCTCCGCCAGTTCTTCAACAATGTCTTCCACCTCATCCGCAACAAGAGACGGCGACTTACACTTTGGACACGGCTGACCAGTAAGACTTTGCCGAAAACCTTCCCCCTCCCTGCTTTTCATCGTCTCCTTCTTGCTGTAGTTGCAAGCTGTGCATTTCACCGTCACCCTAACAATATCCAAAGCATCCGACAACAGCAAAGTCCTCACCGCCCCCATCTTCAAAGTACGCCTAACTTCATCTTCGCCATAAGTAGCCAAGTCAGTGTCATGTCCAACCTCGTAGAGAAAATCCTGCATAAGCTTCCTCTCCTCCACATAACGAACCCGCCGCATAATCTCAGGCGCCTTCTCTACAACCTCCTTCACCCCCTGCTCACTCACATAAGCAGTATCTATGTTAGCAAGAACCTTATCCTTCAACTGATAATGCAGATAATCACCCTTCTGAAAATCATACTTTATCGGACCAGGACCCGCAACAATAATCCCCTTCAAATTTTCTATTCCAAGAAAAATATCCGTAGCATGACTACCGACACGGGTAAAAAACTCCAATATCTTAGCCTCTCTCTGACGCTCAAAACGCCTCGCCGATTGTCCACCCGCCCGCATCTTACCTGGAACGCCAGAAGTAATTTCTTTCACAATGTTCAAGCGTCTACCCTGCAAAACCGCAAAAGTAGCTGCACTCGAATCCACTAGTAGGATTCCATAAGTTTCCTTCTCTTTCAACATTTCCTGCAAGTATTCAGTGTGAAACCTTGAGTCACAGCGGTATAGGTTTATGCTAATGGGTTCTGGCGGTGTCAAGACGTAGGTTTCGTTTCTTTCGCTGCCTGGACCATTCCGCGGTATGGTGCCGCTGAAAATTACCAAACCATTCTCAGGCACTTTCTTAAACAGCTTTAACCGCTGCTGAACCTTTGTGATAGCATCTTGAACGTTGCTTCTCGTTGTGTCGGATTTTATGTTTGCAGCGGTGCCGTATTCTTGCCTAAGTGTGTTAAGAACTTCGCTGATTTGCTTTCCTGGAGGAACGTATAGGCTAACAAGCTCTGTTCCACGTCCTTCTTTGCGAGTCAGTGTGTCCAATGCTTTTTTGAGGCGAAACCGCTCGAGTGAAGTTCGTTTTCTGCTAGATTTGCTCAACCTACGCTTCCACACGTGGTAAGGCTACATTACGTGTCTGACAGATAAAAGTTGCCATCAAAATCTAACGCTATTATTTATTAGTAAGTACCACAGTTTTTGATAAACCCATGAACAACCAGAGTCAAACTCAACCTCGCCTAAGAAACGATTCTACTAAATTCAAAGTTTGAACATAATGGAGACAGCGAGAATGAATAGGAAGACATTGCTGTTAACTGCTGTGCTGCTAATCATTGGCGTGTCATTTGCTATTGGAGTCTATTCGTATACAGAAGCAGCTAAATCGTCTTGGCTAAAATTGGACGCATACATGACTTACGAGCAGCTTTTCATATGGACTGGACATAATGAAACGGAGTACATGACATGGAACATAACCAAGCTTGGAGACAACTTTGCTGAATTGCACTTGATCTCTAATGGAGTAAATGTAACTGAAGGAAATGTAGCACTGACCACTGGTGAAATTAATTGGACGATAAATACAGTTACCCGTGAAATAGTTAATTCTTCAGATACAGAATATATTGGAGAAAAATGGCCACTTTGGATAGAAACAAACGTCACAACAGGGTCTACTATAGACATATTCTATGGAATCAACGATATCAATAGGAGCGAGCAAATTTATGTCTTCGAGCAGCAAAGAGATTGTTGGGTGGTCGAATACAACTGGGCCACGTCCAATATGGAGCGCTGGTATGACAAATCCTCCGGGATATGCCTCAAGATTCATGTGGTTTTGTATTATCCTGGCACTACAATAGAAATTACAGAAACTGCAGTGTCGACTAATGTTGATTTGTATGCATACATGACGGTATATGAAGTAATCTTTCTTCCCGTTCTAGCCCTTTTCGTTGGCATTATTGCGGCTATGCTGGGCATCGGAGGCGGAGTTTTCATAGTACCTGCCTTACAACTGCTACCCCTAAGCATCGAATTTTCTCCGCAGATAGCTGCTGGAACAAGTCTCGCTATGATTGTGTTTAAAGCTTTGTCATCTACGAGTAGTTATGTAAGACAAGAAAGAATAGACTATAAAGTAGGTTTATTCTTAGCCACAGTTACAGTGCCAGGCGCTTTCTTAGGAGCATATTTGACGGCTATTATTGCTAAAGAACTGTTGATATTAATTTTCGCCTTGTTTATACTCTACGTTGCTTCTCGAATGATTTTTTCATACAGTTTGAGCAACTTCAAGCTGTTAAAAAGCCGTAAAACAGGCTGGACTCGGCGGCTTGTAGACTCTGAGGGCAAAGTCTTTGACTATATTGCAGATATGAAAATTGGCTTGCCCTTGAGCTTCTTTGCTGGTGTTTCTTCAGGCCTATTAGGTATCGGCGGTGGTGCTTTGCTGGTTCCAATTCTACATTTTGCTCTCTCTTTTCCTATGCATCTGGCGGTTGCTACTTCGGTTTTTATTATGATTTTTACGTCGCTTTCTGGGGTCGTGACTCATTTATCTCTTGGGAACGTTCAGTTTGGTTATGCGCTTCTTCTCGGTGTTGGCGTTATTTTTGGAGCACAGATGGGTGCATATGTTTCTAGGCGTGTTTCGAGTAAGAATCTGCAGAGAATTTTCGGCTTGGTTTTGGTGTTTGTTAGTCTGCGGATGATTCTAAAGTTTCTAGGCTGGGCATGAAAATAGTAAACATCTTTTATTAACTTTCGGCGACCAATAGCTCATCGAAGGCTTGTAAGTTGCAGTCTAAAGAATCAACTCAACTGCGAATATACTCTGACGGGGCTTCAAGAGGGAACCCGGGACCTGCAGCTATAGCTGTTAAGATAGTGGATAAAAGCGGAGTTGTGATGAAGAAGGTTTCTAAGTTTTTGGGAAGAAGAACTAATAACGAGACTGAATATGAGGCATTGATAATCGCCCTAGAACTGGCGCGTGACTTTACAGATGGCTATGTGCACTGTTTTCTAGACAGCGAATTGGTGGTAAAACAGCTTAATGGAGAATATCAGGTTAGAAATCCTCGACTGGAGAGTCTTTGGCTGAAAGTTCATGAACTCCAGCAACATTTTCACAGGGTATCCTTCAGTTATGTTTCAAGAACAAACAAAGACATAGAAGAAGTGGATAAGCTGGCAAACCGGGTATTGGATAAAGTTCGTCGTTAACACTTAGAGGTTAAGGTTAATAGAAACATGTTCCTTGTTTTACCTAAACGGAGTAGGCTATGAACTCGAATTTATCCGAAACATTGCAAAGATTTCTTTTCGCCATCGTTTTAGTAATCAGTTTCTTCATTGTCTTCACGTATCTGCTTTCGATGGGTTTGGGAATTTTAGTTTTTTTCTCCACAGCAGAAGGTCTAAAATTCAGCCAAGACACAATACCTCTCCATCCACTGTTCATTATAGATGTAACGATACCCGTAAACGTTGGATTGTACTTCATATTTCTCTGGTGGGTTTTTGCACTTTGTTTTGCTGCTGCTTGGAAATACAGAAAAAGCCTTTCCAGAGCCCGAGAATCCTTTTCCAGTGCCGCTAAACAAAGTCCTTTCAGCAACAACTTGCTCGCCATGCCGCTAATAACATCTATGTTGCTAGTAGCTACAATAGTATTGAATCACTTACAAACGCAAGGTGGGATTCCCACGGGTTCTATACCTATAAGTGACCCGTTTCTGGGCTTCCTCATAGTTTCACGGGCTCCACTAGTTGAAGAGATAATTTTTCGCATAATTCCAATAGGAACCTTTTTGGTAACTTACATTTTTCTTGCTGGAAAAAGGACGAGGCCTGATTTTTCTTGGAGTCAACGGTTGAAGACTAGCATTTTGTCTGTTTTGCAGCCTGAGAAGGCGAAGGAAACTGTTGACTTGAAAACCATCGGCAAGGGTGGTTTGTTTGGAGGGGTGATTTGGGCTGAATGGGTAATGGTGTTTCTAACGGCTTCTCTTTTCGGTATCGCCCATTATTTTGGCGGTTGGGAGCCGGGGAAAATCTCTCAAGCGGCTATGAGCGGCGCTGTTTTTGCTTTAGCATATCTTTATTATGGAGTTCAAGCGCCGATTTTGCTTCACTGGTATTTTAACTATTACTTTACCGTTTTTGACTTGTCATCAAGTTACTATTCTGCCGAAGTAGACTTTGCTTATTTCTTAGCTGTTTCAACAAATCTTTTCCTAGGAATACTAATGTGGATAGCAGTAATGATTTTTAGCATAATAACCATTTTCAAAGTGTTGAGAAGGAAGCCTAAACCTATACCTGTTCCTGAACCGCCGTCCTTTGCAAGCCTCTAGTCAATCTTTTTTTAAAGTAGTTTAAACACATCTTCAATGTCGACTAGGTGTTGCTGACGGTTTTTCATGTCTCGCAACATTACTTTTCTTTCTTTAAGCTCCTTTGGACCAAGAATAACCGCATGCGCCACTTTTCTCCTGTCAGCGTCCTGCAAAGCCCGAGAAATTGAGCGCCGCATAACCTCCAACTCTGCAGCAACTCCTTTTTTCCTTAGCCGCAACGCTAATTCCATTGCTTTTGGAACCGTTTTTTCACCTATAGGAATTACAGCCACAATTTTTTTAGAGGATTCTGGTGCGACGTTTTGCTTGTCTATTGCCAAGGCGATACGGTCTAGCCCATGAGCCACTCCCACTGCTGGTGTCGATTCTCCTCCGAACATTTCAACGAGTTTGTCGTATCGTCCACCGCCGCCTAATGAAATCTCCATTTCAGGAACAAGCGGTTCAAAAATCATCCCCGTATAATATTCTAGACCGCGTGCAAATCTCGCTTCAATTGACATGTCGAATTTTATTCCACCTTCTTTGCAGAGCCCAATGATTTGCTGTAGGTTTTCTACTGCAGCAACCGAGCTTGCATATTCCTTTAGCTTCTTCTTGACCTGCGTTAAGACTCTGGAACCGTCTTTTCCTTTAGCTTCAAAGATTTCTTTCAGAGCCATTATACCCTTCTCTGAAACGCCAAATCCTCTCGCAGTTCCAAGTGCTTCATCCCATCTTTTAGTGTCTAAAAGCTGCATCACAATGTTTTGCTCTTCGTCTTTTACACCTTCCTCGAACAACACTCCCCGCAAGATGCCTACATGGCCTATTTTGAACCGGTAGTTGCGAAGTCCAAGCTTTTGCATAAGATGGTTGGTGAGAGCGAGAACTTCAATGTCTGCCTCGGGTTTGCTGCTGCCGATGATTTCGAAGTTTGATTGCCAAAACTCTCGGTAACGACCAAACTGCGGCTCGTCATACCGATACAATGTGCCCGTTGAAAATAACCTCAAGGGTTTAGGCTCGTTTCGTAGAGTGGTCGCCATCAATCTGGCAATAGAAGCGGTGAATTCAGGTCTCAAGGCTACTTTTCGTCCAGCCAAATCGTTGAAGGCATACAACCGTGCTTTAATTTCTTCTCCAGACTTTGCCGCCAATAAGTCATAATACTCTACAAGAGGCGTGATTATTTCCTCGAAGCCATACAGCCGTGCAACTTCTTTTGTAACAGCCTCAACATGTCTCAGTTTTTCTGCGTCTGACGGCAGAAAGTCCCGCATTCCCCTAACAGTTTGAAATTTAGGCAAGGAAATTCCTCTACATCTTTTTCATTGTTAGCTTTGAAAGAGTATAATAAACAACTTCTCCGCGACGATTTACGACTCCCAACACTAACTTCTTTTTCAAGCTTTGAACATGCTTCAACACATGAGCCAACTCTTTAACCGAAATAGGCTTACCTTCTTGAATCCCGAGAATAAGATAAGTAGCTGTTGCTTTCCCATACTCTCCCCTTTCATAAACTCGAAAATCGATTCCTAAGCCAAATCCATCTCTCACCACGTAACCACGGCTTCTCAAATCCCGATAGATCAAATACTTCAGCCAAGCATTTTCGTCCACAAGCTCGAACTGATGCAGAAGTTCTTGAAAATCTAAAGCCTTCCGTGATTTTCCCTTGACCACTTCAACCATTCCCTTGCTTTGCAGAAATAGAGCTTCGTAGAAACTTAGAGCCAATTTTTTGTTTTCTAATGTTCCATAGCCGCGAGAAGTCAGGTTTTCAAAATTGCCACTAGCTGAAACTGTAACGCCTTTTTTTGAAAGCAAGCCTTTAATCTTTTTAATCTCAGAATTTCGAGAGTCCTTGGCTTGTTGTTCATTTTTCTTCAAAGTCTCATCCTGCCGCACAAACTAATAGCATACAAATTAGGAGATATATACCTAGCCTTCAAACAGTTGAAATTTTTTGGAAATTTGCTGGGGAAATGATGCCTTTTTCATAGATTATTGCAGTAACGTATTTTAAAGGTGTAATGTCGAAAGCTGGATTAAAGGCAGACACTCCTTTCGGAGCAACTTGCACACCGCCAAATTTAACAACTTCTTCTATACTCCGCTCTTCGACAACCACGTCTTTTGCTGATTGTTCCATATCGAACGTTGTGTTTGGAGCAGCAACATAGAAAGGAACCTTATGCTCATGAGCCAACACGGCTATCATGTAGGTGCCGATTTTGTTAACTACCGCATCCTTTACTATTCTATCTGCTCCCACCACCACTTTATTAACAAATCCTTTAGACATGACATAGCCCACCATACTGTCCGTAATTAAAGTAACCGGAATACCATCGCGAAACAACTCGTAAGCAGTTAACCGTGCACCTTGAAGCAAAGGACGAGTTTCCGTTGCAATAATTTTGATGCCCTTGCCCTTTTTCCAAGCAGTTCTTATTACTCCTAGCGCAGTGCCATAATCTACTGTTGCCAAGCTGCCTGCATTACAGTGCGTTAACACGGTGTCTCCGCTGTCTATGAGTGTAGAGCCGTATTCTCCAATTTTGCGGTTTACATCAACATCTTCATTCGCTATTCTTTTTGCTTCTTCAACTACGGCTTTCACAACAGCCATTGCATCTCCATCCATTTTTCCAGCTTTCTTCATCATCCTGTCTATAGCCCCAAACAGGTTCACTGCAGTTGGTCGAGTTTTCTTTAAAATCTGTGCAGAAGCAGTAAGCTCCTCTATAAGCTGTCTCTTATCTTTAGCCTTTGAATGATATGCTGTCAACGCGAGACCATAAGCTGCCGCTGCTCCTAAAAGTGGTGCGCCACGAATCTGCATAGTTTTGATAGCTTCTGCAATTTCATCACAGCTTGTCATTTTCAAAAGCACTGTTTGATTAGGCAGTTTGGTCTGGTCAATTGTAGTTACTGTGCCGTCTTTCCATTCAATTGTTCGCATATAGTTTCATCCTCGCAGAGTTCTGTTATTGTATTGTCTGTTGATTATATTTTTCGAAGCAGAAACCTCGAGTCTCTCGCAAAAGTACTGAGCTTGCTTTTAGCTGCGTTTAGTGGGAGGGTTCGCTTTTGTAACAACCTCCACTGGGCAGCCTTTAGGGAGGTTCAGGTTTTTTTTCCAGTCTTCTCCAATGGCTATTAACGTGAAAATCCCTGAAAGCTCAGCTTTGGCTTTGCGGACAAGATTGATCAGCGCGTTTTGGGTTTCGCCGGTTTTTATCATATCATCTACCACAAGCACACTGTCTCTTCGTTTGATTGCGTTCTTTGGAACATACAGCGTCATAGTCACACCAGAGTCTCTCAACACGTATGTTTCTTCAAGGAAAGCCGGTACTCCAACTTCTTTGTTCCACTTGGCGACAACAAGGTTGATGCCTAATTGGTTAGACACCATAGTTGCAAGTGGAATACCGTCTACCGCCGCTGTTAAGACTTTAGTTACACGTTTCCCAGCGAAGTTGGCAAGGGCGTGGTGAGCGGCTTGCCGCAAAATGTTATAATCACTTACAATTTCTGTGTTGTCAAAGTATCCGTCACTGTTAAAATGTATTTTTCTGCGCAGTTCAACCTCTAAACCCACCAATTTCTTTAAGGTTTTCCAGAGCTGACGGGCTCTCATAACATTTGGCAAGACGTGACCCTTTGCGTATCGGCTCAAAACTGTGACTGGTAAATCTGTTTTAGCTGATAGTTCTCTGTAAGTGTATTGACGCTTCGCTGTTCGAAGTAACTCAATCGTCATAAGGCGTAGCTTCAAGTCTTCTGCGTGTGTGCTCATCTTTAACCCTTCTATAAACATTAACAAGTTAAATATTAAAGTTACAGTGACTTATTTTTGATTCGATAGAATTTAAAATTTCCGTGCACTTCTGAAGTCATAAACCGTCAATACGGCAGTTCCAGTTGGCGGGCCCGCTGGGATTTGAACCCAGGGTCTCCGGCTTAGAGGGCCGACGCGCTTTCTGGCTAAGAGGGTATCCATGCTACGCCACGGGCCCGCTAGGACACTACAAAGGAGTACACGAAAATATAATTCTTTCACAATGCAATATCTGTAGGCATAGAAAATTGTTCTATAAATATTTATATAAAGTTAAGACTTAAATCTTGCTTCCTTAAGACTTATATATAGGGGAAGGCAATGTCCGAAATTTATAAAGTCCCAATTCCCCTGATTAACTACCTTAATCTTATCGAAAGAAAGAGAAGTCCCTACTACGACTTGATATGCTACCTTGTATTGGATATTGAAAAAAACTATAAAAATAGGCACCCACACAACAGCATCATCTACACAATCAATCCGAGGCTGTTGAAAAAAGAGGTAGAAGATAAAATTCCAAGCGAAAAGTTAACTACTATAAATATCAGCCGCACTGTTTTAGCTCTTTTTTATGGAAGCAAACTACAAAAGGACGAAGATTACTACATTACCACTAGTTCAGGTGGACGTAAGAACTACCACATCAAAGTGAACTCCAGTATTTTGTCGTTGCTTCGAATGCAACTTTAGCTGCTTATTCCACATATATTGCTGGTCTGTAGGGTTTTGCTAGTTGAGCGCGTTTTTTAGGGTCATATCGCTGCTTATCGTCTTCTACGTAAACTTGGACTTCTGCATTTAACTCCCGCTTTAGAAAATCTACCGCCTCAATTAACACAGCGGCCTCGTCTAGTGTTCCAACTAACAGCAGTTTTTCTTTTCTATTTCCCCCTGTTCTGTTAATTTCGTCAACAATTTGGGAGGCGAATTTGGCAATTTCCTTTGCCATCTTCTTCATTTCTTCGTTTTTCATCAGTTCCATCATCAAATCGCTTTGGATAATACTCTCTTTTTCCAGAGACATTACTAGTGCTCCTTTGTATACTTCCCATTTCCATCTCGCCGCCGTGTAATAGCATATTTTCTTTGGAAATATCTTTGTTGCTCGAACTATGCTTAGGGTGTCGTCTAATGTTGATTTGATTAAAGTCTCACTTTTTTCTGCAGTCGGGTTGACTTTGCTTTTGTCGTATTTTGGCCATTCAGCAAGGGAGACAAAGTTTTCTCCGTCCATTTTGTTCCAGATTTCTTCGCAAATATGCGGTGTGAAAGGTGCTAGCAATCGCACCCAGATGTTCAAGGCTTTCAGTAAGGCTTTGGCTTTCATGTTGCCTTTTCTTCTAGCATACCATCGGAAGTCGTTCCAGATTTCAAAGAAGGCATTTTCTGCTGCAGTTCGAGTTTTCAGCATCTCAATGCTTTCGGTAACCGTCTCTATTTTTTGCTGTAGCACGCTGAACAGCCAATCTTCCAACCGTCCTGTTTTTTCGTCTTTTGCTTCTGTAACAATAGTTTCTGCCAATCTGTAGAAAGATTCAAGCTTGTTTTTAACGTCTCGAATGTTTTCGCTTTTCCAGTCAGGGTCATCTATACCTTCGGCACCCAGCAGCGACGCGCAACGAGAAGGGTCGGCACCAAACTGCTCAATGACACTTCGGAAGGTGACAAAGTTGCCTTTCGACTTTGACATTGGTTTTCCTCCAATCATTAGCATACCATTAGCTCCTATCATTTGTGGCCAGTGTTCAGGTGGGAAGAGAGCTGTGTGTTGGAATAGAAAGAAGGTGAGGTGGTTTGGTATCAGTTCTTTTCCGGAGTTTCGCATATCCACTGGATACCAATATAAGAATTCGTTCCGCATCTGCTGTAAGATTTGATTGCCCAGTTTTAACTTATTGGCTACTGCGTCTAAATTGCCTTTTCCATAAAAGACGTAATTAAAGACTTCAGATGTCAGCTGTTCGGGCGCTATGCTGTGCTGTTTGATTTGTTTGTTGATTGTGTAAAAGGCCATGTAAATAGTGGAGTCACTTAGGGTTTCTATAATCCACTCCTTGTTCCAAGGCAGCGGTGTGCCTAAGCCGCTCTTACGGGCACATGGCCAATCGTTTAGCCAGTCTATGGTGCTGAGAAACCATGGTATAGCAGTTTCAGGGTATATTGTTGTGCGATTTAGGGCTTCTTTGGTTTTGTTCTTCCATTCCGGGTCACTGTACTTTAAGAACCATTGTCCCTCCAATATCTTGACGATGCATGGCGTTAGGCATCTGCAAATGACAGGTTGCGTCAAGTCGTACATTGTATCAGCAACGTTTTTCTCCTTTAGATCGTTGATAAGCACCTCTTTGACTTCTCGAACTGTTTTCCCAGCGTATTCGCCACAGATTCTCTTTAAGACTCCGCCGTGGAACTCTTTCTTGTACAGCCATTTTGTAGCTTCTTCTGCTTTAGGGTCGCATTGGTCTTTTACACCCAGTTGGTCAACCACTTCCACAGCGGGATATTCGCCGAATCCTTCGACGTGAATCATGGAGATTGGTTGAATGTCTTTCACTGTGGCTGGCTCGATGCCCAACTCTTTTAAGGAAATAGGGTTTTGCTGCAAATCTTTTAACGCTAGCCAATCAACTGGCGCGTGGGCTGGAACACTGTACACCACCCCAGTTGCGTGTTCTGCGTTGACAAACAACGCTGGCAGAATGGGTAGTTGCTTTTCGATAATGGGGCTTGTAACGTTTTTCCCTATGAGCCTCTTTCCTTTAAAGCGGCGGATTATGGAAACTTTTCGTTTTTGTGCTTTTAGCTTGTTTGCAGCTGTTTCGCTGATTATCCATTTTTCTTCATTTACCTCTGCCTCTACATAGTCTGCTTCTGGGTTTAGCCAAATGTTTGTTACGCCATAGATTGTTTCTGGTCTAAAAGTGGCAGCTGGCAAGTAAGCGTCTCCGTATTTGAACTTCATCAGCGTGTATTCTTCTGGCGCGACACCTTCACCTTCTTGGCGGTCATGGTCACCAGTTGGACTTTCGCAGTGGGGACACCAGACTACTGGATGGGTTCCCTTGACGACGTAGCCTTTTTCACGCAGTCTTTTGTATTGCCACTCGATAAACTTACTGAATTGGGGCGAAGTTGTTTGGAATTCTCTTCGCCAGTCAATAGAAAACCCAGCACGACGAACTGTGTTTCTGTTTTCCCTAGTGTAATACGAAGCCATATAAACAGGGTCAACGAACTTTTTCAAATCTTCTTCTGACACGCCATCGATTTCCCGTAATACTTTGACAAACTTTGCATCTCCCATTTTCACGCGTTCGCTTGCGCCTGCCACGGTTGTTCCAGTCCAGTGCCACGCCCACGGAAACAAAACGTTGTAGCCTTGCATACGCTTGAATCGTGCGTAAGCGTCGACTCGTGTCGCCGTAAAGGCGTGTCCAACGTGGACTGGTCCGTTTGCGTATGAGTATGGGAAGGTGACGAAGCACTTTTTTCGCTTGGGGTCTGGGTTTGCTTCGAAAACTTTTGTTTTTTCCCAAGCTTTCTGCCATTTGGCTTCGATTTGGTGTAGAAGTTCCATGAAAGTTTCTGGATTAGGCGGCGTAGTATTAAAGGTTTTGTCAGCATCTATCGAGGAATCGATCCCTCATTTCTTGCACCACTACACTAGCGGGATAGCGGCTTTTATTTATTTTGCCTTTTTCTTCAATTGATGTCTCAAGACTTCTTCGGCTTTTCGAATTGCATTATCTACTTTGGTGAGTTTTGTTCCACCGCCCTGAGCAAACTCCGCTCTG
>JAOUKM010000018.1 GCA_029882535.1 Candidatus Bathyarchaeota archaeon | reverse complement strand
AGAATAGATTCCGCCGAGGAGACCTACAATCGCTCCCGTTAAGGGACCTCCGAAGATTGCAGCAATAAACGTTGCGATGTGTGAAAGGTCTAATGCCGCTCCACCCCCACCAGGGGAAGTGGCGGCTAATATTGGGGCAATATTGATTGAAATTCCAGCAAGAATGTTTCCTAAGGCACTCATTATGGCGATGAAAGCTATCTGTTTCGAGTTTAGGAACGCCATAGTGCTAACCACACGGATTTACAAAGTAAAACGCTAGTTATTTAAGAGTAGCTACTCAAAAAAGAGTGTGATTGGTGCAGATATAGCATTTATGCTATACTGCACATAATACTTTTCAGGACTAGTTGGCAACATGACAAACCTAGCTGAAATGGCTCGCAAAGCTCTCGAAGCAGACAGCACAGAATACATCAGCTTAATCGGAAAAGCCACAAAACTCTTGGCTTCAGAAAAAGAGCAAATAGGAAATTTGGGTATTGAAGGCCGGCTTGTTAATGTAAAAGCTTCTGGAGAGGCGATTGTCATCGGTGATCTACATGGTGATTTGGAAAGTCTTGTGTACATGCTGAAAACTTGCAGATTTGTAGAAAAAGCCACAAAAAATAAGGAGGTTCTCTTGGTTTTTCTCGGCGATTATGGGGATAGAGGGATCTATTCTCCAGAAGTTTACTATTTAGTTTTGAAGTTGAAGCAGCTTTTTCCACAAAAAATAGTGCTAATGCGAGGGAACCATGAAGGACCTGACGACTTGCTGGCTTACCCTCATGACTTACCAGAAAACCTGCGGACAAGGTTTGGCGAAGAAGGCTCAGTTGTTTATTCAAAAATTCGTGAACTATTTCCCTATCTCTACAATGCAGTGGTTGTGGATGAGCTTTGCGTGATGGTTCATGCTGGAGTGCCGAGTCGTGCTTCTTCACTGGAAGATTTGAAATTTGCTCATTTAAAGCATCCTAAAGAAAGGCATCTTGAAGAGATTCTTTGGAGTGACCCTGATGAAACTATTAAAGGAAATCGTCCATCGGCCCGAGGGGCAGGAAGGCTTTTTGGCGAAGATGTTACTCGAAAATTTCTCAGCACGTTAGATGTCAAAATGTTGATCCGCGGACATGAACCAGCTCAAAATGGCTTCAAAATAAGCCATAATGGCAAAATTCTAACACTGTTTTCAAGAAAAGGACAACCCTACTTCAACGCTTCAGCAGCATACTTGCAACTTGGCTTATCCCTTAAACCACAAAACGTCTATGAACTTGTGCCTTACATTCACAAGTTCTAGTTTTCAGCCTTCGACTAGCTATTTTTAGGAAAAATTTATGCATCATGCTTAGCAAGGTAAGGACTAAGAAAGAGCCTAGAAAAACTAACGTTAAATGAGGAAATTCAGTATGGCTGAGACAGAGAAGAGACGAGAGAGCCCGAATGCTGAGACAACGGACATAGAAGAATACTTGAAACGGTTGCCTCACCCTCCTGAAGAACACACTTACGAGTTGAAAATGGAGAAACGTCTCAAGCGAATGTTTAAAGAGCAAGATGAGAAGCTTTCAGATGAAGAGTTACGATTTTACTCAAGACAGATAATGTTAGACGAAATAGGATACAAAGGACAACAGAGATTGAAGAGAGCAAAGGTCTGCATTGTAGGTCTAGGAGGCCTCGGCTCCACAATAGTCACGCAGTTGACCGCCATGGGCGTAGGACATTTAAAACTTGTTGACCGAGACGTCGTTGAAGAATCAAACCTCCAAAGGCAGCATCTCTACAACTTTGATCTCGTCGGCTTCCCCAAAGTAGAGGCAGCTGTAAAAAAGCTGGAAAAGTTAAATCCCTACGTGGAATTTGAACCGCTTCCCCTGTCTCTTAATGAGAACAACGCTGATGAAATATTAAATGGGATGGATGTAGTTGTTGACGGTTTAGACAACATGAACACTAGGTATGCAGTAAACAGAGCTTGTGTCAGGCTGAGGATTCCCTACGTGTTTGGCTCTGCTATCTCAACCTTTGGAAATGCTTCCACAATAATCCCACAAAAAACTGCATGTCTAGAATGTTTTTACGGAAAACTTGACGACAGCAACTTACCTACATGCGGCACAGTCGGGGTACATCCGTCAGTTTTAGGCGTTGTGGCAAGCATAGAGGTTGCTGAAACAGTCAAAATACTCCTGGGAAGACAACCAAGCCTTAAAGACAAACTTCTATACTGTGACGTCAGTTTTATGCGTTTTGAAGAAATAGAGGTTACACGTGCAGAAAGCTGCCCTGTTTGTGGACGTCAGCCTAAAGCTAGCCCTACTCCTCTGAAGAATGTTTTGATTGAAGAAGGTTGTGGAAGAAACAAAAAGCGAGTTTTTATCGTGGTTCCAAAAGAAAACTTGAATATGAAAATTGAGAAACTAGTTGGTCTTTTGAAGGAAGAAAGGAACCGTTTAAATGTTGAAGCCAAACTTGGAGTAACCTTCGTGACAAAAGAGGGAATTCTTGCAAGCATTCTTAAAAGCGGTGTCATGATAATCGAAGGAACAAACAGCAAAAAGGAAACATTAGATTTTTACAAAGAAATCGTTGTTGACAAAATGAAGATACCTTGGTCTCGCATAAACTAGTAATCTGCTGAATAGACAAAAGCTCATCAGGTAATTAATGAAATAGACTTCTAATACTCGATGCCTTTCCTCGACGGAACTCCTTTCTTGAAAGGATGCTTAATCTCTTTCATTTCCGTAACAAGATCAGCTGCTTCAACGATTTCTGAAGGAGCATATCGTCCCGTTAAAACCAGTTCTACATGCCTAGGCTTATTCTTTAACAACTTGACAACATCGTTTACCCTTATCAGTCTCAAGTTAAGAGCCACATTAATTTCATCTAGTATCACAATATCATACTCGCCGTTGAAAACGACTTTTTCAGCTAACTCAAAAGCTTCCATAGCAAACTTTATGTCAATATCTTCAGGAGGCTTTTCTGTAATAAACTTCCCACGTCCAAAAGCCTTCAACTCCAAGCTCGCAAGCTGCTTGATTGCATAAAGTTCACCATAGTCAAAACCGCCCTTAATGAATTGGATTACGTAAACCTTCAATCCTCTGCCGATGGCCCTGAGAGCTAAACCGAATGCGGCAGAAGTTTTTCCTTTTCCGTCGCCTGTGTAAACTTGCACTAAGCCGGTTTCTAATCGTTGCTTTTTCATCGAATTATTCGTCCTCGCTAAAGTTACCTTTAATTTGTTCAGCTAACACTTTCTCTGCCGCAGTAAGAGGATCTATTTTTCTTGTCAGAATGCTTGAGATCAGTGCATCTAGTTTGCCGCTTCTCCTGAGCACCTCTACGACATGTTCAGCGGTCTTTTGCTTTATAGCCGCTACAAGTTCTGTTTCCACTATTCTCTTTTGCCTTAAGCTGGCTTCACCTTTCTCAAGGTGTTTTGTATGTTCATCAATCTTTTCCAAGAGTTGAGTAGTTCCTTCACCGGTGGTGGCTATCGTTTTGACTATCGTTGGGATCCATTTGTTTTTTTCATTGCTAAGTTGCAACATGGCTTGTATGTCAGTAACTGCTTTGTTTGCGTTTTTACGGTCAGCCTTGTTAATAACAAAGATGTCGCCTATTTCCATCATGCCCGCTTTGATTGCTTGAATTTCATCGCCAAGACCAGGGGCTAAAACTACAACAATCGTTTGGGCAATTTTAATAATATCTACTTCTGATTGCCCAGATCCCACTGTTTCTACGATAACTACGTCCATGTTTGCTGCGTCTAAAATGCGGACAGCGTCTTTGGTAGCCCTAGCCAAACCTCCAGGGTTATTTCGTGTTGCCATACTTCGAATAAAAACTCCTTTGTCAGTGCTCAGGTCTTGCATGCGTATGCGGTCGCCTAAGAACGCGCCGCCAGAAAATGGGCTGGTGGGATCAACAGCTACTACACCTACTGTTTTGTCTCGCTGTCTCAGCGCCTTAATTAGTTTCTCGACTAAAGTGCTTTTTCCAGCTCCACCCGGCCCCGTTACACCGATTATTTGTGCTTTTCCAGTATGTGGATAAAGTTGGGATACAATTTTTTGTGCTTCTGGAGTGTTGTTTTCTATGAGTGTTATTGTTCGGGCTATGGCTCTGTGGTCTCCTTTTAGTACTGCATCGGCAAGCTGTTGAGAGGTAGCCAATTTTTATCAACGACTTCTTTCTACATTCTCTTTAACAAAGCTGACTACGGTTTTTGTTGGTGTGCCTGGTCCAAAGATTTCTTTTATTCCAAGCTGCTTAAGAGACGGAATATCCTCTTCTGGTATTATGCCGCCAGCAAATACGACAACATCATCAAGTCTCTTTTGCTTCATGAGTTCAGTTATTTTAGGGAAAAGTGTCATGTGAGCGCCTGAAAGTATGCTTAATCCTAAAATATCAACATCTTCTTGCAGGACAGTTTCCACTATTTGCTCAGGCGTCTGTCTCAGTCCAGTGTAGATAACCTCCATCCCAGCATCTCTTAAAGCCCGTGCCACAACTTTTGCGCCTCTGTCATGGCTGTCCAATCCAGGTTTTGCCACAAGAACTCGGATTTTTTTCTCTTGCAATGTCTTAACGTCTCCTCTTAAACAACTATCAATTCTTTATATTCCCCATACACGTTTCGAAGGACACCACATATCTCACCTAGCGTTGCATAAGCTTTTACAGCTTCAATTATTGTAGGCACCAAGTTTCCATCTTTATCTACCGCACTATGAAGTTTGCTTAAAACTTGTTTCACTTTAACATCGTTGCGTTCGCGCCGAAGCCTTTGAAGCTTTGCTAGTTGTTGTTCTTCGACTTTTGGATCGATACGTAGAAGCTCGATGGGACATTCAGGTTCTTCGATGAAATACTCATTCACACCGACCAATGTCTTCTCGTTATTATCAATTTCATGCTGATATTTATAAGCGCTATCGGCGATTTCTTTTTGGAAGAAACCTCTTTCGATAGCTTCGTAGACGCCGCCCATGTCATCGATTTTTTCAATATAATCCATGGCTTTCTCTTCCATCTGATTTGTCAACGTTTCCACGTAATAGCTTCCTCCAACAGGGTCTATCGTGTTTGGAACACCGCTTTCGTGCGCGATTATTTGCTGTATTCGCAATGCTATGCGAACCGCTTCGTCGGTGGGGAGGCATAAAGCTTCGTCGTGACTATTTGTGTGTAGGCTTTGTGTTCCACCAAGTATTGCTGCGAGAGATTGAAGTGTCACGCGGATTATGTTGTTGAGGGGTTGATTAGCTGTTAATGTGCAGCCGGAGGTTTGGACATGCATGCGCATCCACATGGAGCGTGGTTTTTGAGCGTTAAATCTGTTTTTCATCAGTTTTGCCCAGAGTCTGCGTGCTGCTCGGAATTTGGCGATTTCTTCAAATAAATCGTTGTGGCTGGCGAAGAAGAAGCTTAAGCGTGGGGCGAAGTCGTCTACTTTGAGTCCTCTTTCGATGGCTGCTTCTACGTAGGCAATGCCATCGTAGAGTGTGAAGGCGAGTTCTTGAACGGCGTTTGAGCCTGCTTCGCGGATGTGGTAGCCGCTTATGCTTATGGGGTTCCATCTTGGCAGATTTTTGGTGCAATATTCAATTATGTCGATTACGAGTTTGACTGATGGTCTTGGGGGGAATATGCAGAGTTTTTGGGCGAAGAATTCTTTAAGAAGGTCATTTTGCGTTGTGCCTCCAAGCATTGCGCGTGGAACGCCTTGTTTGTCTCCTATGGCGATGTACATCGCTAATAGCATGGCCGCGGGACCATTTATAGTCATGCTGGTGGTTACTTTGTCGAGGGGAATCCCGTCAAAAAGGACTTCAAAGTCTTTTAGCGATGCGACTGCGACTCCGCATCTGCCTACTTCGCCTTGTGACATAGGGTGGTCTGAGTCGTAGCCCATGATGGTGGGGTAGTCGAAGGCGATGCTGAGACCTGTTTCTCCTTCTTTGAGGAGATACTTGAACCGTTTATTCGTTTGTTCTGCTGTGCCGAAGCCGCTGAATTGGCGCATTGTCCATATGCGCCCTCGGTACATTGTGGCATGGACGCCGCGGGTGAAGGGATATTCTCCTGGGAAGCCTAGATCTTGAGTGTAGTTGAGGTTTTTTGTGTCTAGGGGTGTGTAGAGTCGTTTTATTAGGGTTTCTGAGATGTTGTGGAATTGTTTTTTTCTTTCTGGATGGCGTTTTAGCCAGTTGGGTACTGTGGTTTTTTCCCATTGTTCTTGTTGTTTAACGAGATTTTTTTGTTGTTGAGTTATCAATGTTTGTGGGTTCCTTTTGTGGGGGTTAGGATAGATAGAGTTATTAGATGACCTAAAAAGTTATCTTTTTGGTCGTTGTGGGAGGTGTGTTATTTTTGTTTGATTTTTTGTTTTAGTTTGAGGGCTTCTTCAGTGTATATTTTTAGTTGGCGTTGTTGGATTTTCTTTTCTGGTAGGGTTTCTCGTGCGTAGAGTAGGGGTATTACGGCTATGAAGAGAAAGAATGCGGCTAACGAAAAAGCACTGGTCTCAGGAATCAAAGCAACATAAGGAGCAAGAAGAAGAGATAGCATTTGAGTTAAGAAAAACGGCGCTACTCCAACTGCATAGAATTTTTCTGAACCATTTCTGGGTAGGTCTCCCCACAACACCATCACGAACAATACCACTAATAGTCCTAAGGCTATGCCATCTATAATAAAGTAGAAGAGCCATGCAATCCATATATGCGCGGCCAGTCCTACCATAGCATAAGCTACTCCAAGTGAAACAAAACCGAAGATCATCACTCGCTTCCGGCCAACTTGGTCAGATAGTACCCCCCCAATTAAGGCGGAGACCCCTGCAACACTCGGCTCAACGATTCCAATTAGAAAACGAATCTCTCCAACGTGGAAGTTCACAAAGACTGATCCAAAGCTATCTACCAAAGTAAACATGAGCCATGCAACAAAATATAGAACAAATGTTCTATTCTGGAAAACTGAGATGAGCGAAGGGGTTCTTTGAATACGTGGTTCGAAGTCATCGCTCTTTTTGGGAGTGAAAAACAGCATTGGTAAGCTCCATCCTCTCCATAGGGCGAGAATTACTGCACTTGAGACCAAATCTAACGTAGACATAATTATAGAGACGAAGGGTGCGCTAAAAATCGTCGCAAATAATATAATCCCACTGAGTTTTCCTCGGTTTTCAATAGGTGTAGATTCTGTAAAATAACTTAGACATAAAGGCATACCGAGACCCATAGAAGAACCCAATAGCATGACCATGACAAGCGTAGTGAATAATGAAGAAACCATAGGAGTGGCCAAAAAGAGTGAAGCAATAATTCCGAAGAGTAACCAAACATAGAAAAAACGAACTTTGCGGACCTTTGCCAGAGAAACTGATCCAACGAGAGCAGACGCAATTATAGAAACCGTATAAACCAACCGTAAATACAGATTTTCAAAACTTACTTCAGAAAAAAAGTATCCAACTTTGTCTATCATAAGCAGCCCAATAAAATACCAAGAAAAAGTGTTAAACAAAAGAGCAAAAGCTACGATGTGCTCTCCTTTGAAACCGTGTCTCTCTTGAAGCCGAAGGAACATTGCAGCCACTACGCGTAGTCATGTTCACTCTCTTTTACATCGTTCAAATTAAGTTTAAGAATTGATAATGTATATTTCGAGTTCAGATTCGAGAAGTGTTCATGTGTAGAACAAAACGCTTAAATAAACAGTTCTACACAAATACAGTTTGGGGCTATAATATGGCAAAAAAGAAAAAGGTTCCAAAGGTTCCTTCAAGAGGACTGTTGAACTGGGGAACTACGTAGCTTGAAATACTGGCTTCCAATCTCTCGGATTTATCGTAGTGGAAGTAATTAATAGTTTAAGTTTCTTATTTTTATTTTGAAGCAATTCAACGTATGAGCATGCTTCTTCAGCCATTTTTGTTATGAGCTCAGCCACATAGTTCAATCCTCTTCTATCATCTGAAGCCTTTGAAATTCTCTGCAGATCCATGGCTGTTAATCTTTTTTTAGAAATAATTGAAATGATCTCGGGTCTTGCTTTAGGGTCCTGTAGTGTATAGACCAAAGGCAACGGTAAAGATTCTTGTCTTATTCTATGCCTCAACACGTCTAACTCCAACACGTCAATTATCTCATCTCGCAACATTGACATAATCCCAAACAATCTGCCAAACATACCCAGAATGTTGACTTCGCCTTGCGAACCACAGCCTAGAATCCCACCGATACGAGTAACCGCCTCCAACTCTGAAGCCCTCATTCTAATTTTAGCTAAGCATTCTTCAGGCGTTATGTCAATTTGCCTTCGGGATCGCAGTTCCAAAACTTCGCTTTCACTTTGTTCAAACCATATTCTTTCAATCGTGCTGAGAATTGCAATAATTTTCTCTGGGGGTATACCAGATCGAATGGTTTTTCTTAGTAGTGTGAAGCCTTTGAAGAAGAGGACATCACTTAATACTAATGCAAGCTCTTTCCCAAACTTTCCCAAAACTGTTGGACGCCTATTCTTTGTGCGTGATTTATCTATAATGTCATCATGTATTCCAATAGCGCGACCAAACAAAACCAAAGACGCTGCAGTAGAAATAGTAACTTCTGAAGTCCCTCCTACAGCTTTGCTACAAAGAGAAAGTAGTGCTGGTCTAAAGTAATCCGGCTTGTAATCGAGCATAACGTATTTTATGGCTTCTTCAAGTTCTGAACTGCTTGTTTTTTCTTTTAGCATTGTCTCTTGCGCAAGCTTCCACCCTTCTCTTCCTTCTTTCTCGCATAACTTATCGGTCTTGTTAAGAAGTTCTTCTCCTGTTTCCTCGAATACGCCTTCATTCTCTTTCATAGCTAAACCTCTAAACTCCAACAGTAGCTTATCTGTTGTGTTTTTCTTAAAAATCTAATACACTACTATGCTGCTTTGATATCTTGTTTTTGTATTTGCTCTTGTAAAACTTCACTGTAAGCATCCAAAAGCTGTATGCCTCTCGACGTTATCTCATAAACTTTCCTAACACGCCCTCCTTTCTCCTCCTTCCTGCTTCTCAAAAAACCCTTCTTCTCTAAGCTATTAAGCAAAGGATACAACGCACCATGGCGTATGCTTATCCCATACTCTTCTTCTACATACCTAATAATCTTGTAGCCCCACATAGGCTCTGCCTGCACCAACCTCAAAACTATTATATCAAGAAAGTTTCTGAATACGCGTTGAACAATTCCCTTCCTGAAGCTTTCAGACACATATGTCACGATCCAGACACTTCATGTTCCAGCGTTTTAATGGTTCCTCCTTATAGAGATTATTAAATTTTCAGAATAATTATGCTGGGTTAATATGCTCTTTTATGACTTGTAGTCGCATCAACACTTATATGGCTGTTTAATGTATAATAAGTCTTGAGATATGTCTCTTTAGAGACATATTGTATATGCGGTGAACAACCTAACTGTTCAACGCGTCTACGAGAGGAAGAAAATGGGACAACAAAAGAGAGAAGTTCAAAACAAACTGATGAAGGGACTCCTAGACCTCGTCATACTCCAATTCCTAAACGCCAAACCAATGCATGGATACAAAATAATATCCAGCATACGCAAAAACTTCGGCGTCTACTTCGGCCCCAGCACCATATACCCCCTTCTGAACAGCCTAGAAGAAAAAGGCTACATCAAAAGCAAATGGGACCTCAACAACGAAAGACCAAGAAAAGTTTATGAGCTTACAACTGAAGGACAGACCCTGCTAAACTTCACCGAAAACTCGCTTAATCACATCTGCCGCAAAATCAGCAACATAGCCCTAAGCAAAAACTTAGTAAACGGGGTTAACGGCATCCTACAAAGACCAATATGCTCCACAATGAAAAACTCCGTCGCCAGAAAGTAAACTTCTTTCTCACACATCTTCTACTTTGCCACATGAGTCCCCCTTTCACTGTTTACTTTGTATTAGCCAACAGCGAAAATATTGCTTCCTTTATACAACCGATAATGTAATTTTTGAGTGGACAATAATTACTTCAAGGTAAGAGCAAGATGGTTTTCGAAGAAGCCGACATCGTCATAAGGAATTGCATGATTTTACCAATGAACAATTTGAAAGCCGTTACAAAAGGATTGATTGCAGTAAAAGACGGCGCCATATCCTATATGGGAGAGACTAATGATGCCCCTAAGATAAAGGCTGAAAACATACTCGAAGGACGTGGAAAACTTGCCATGCCTGGCTTAATAAACTGCCACACTCACTTGGCTATGACGCTTTTTCGAGGCTTAGCCGAAGACGCAACGTTAGAGAAGTGGCTTAGCGAATCCATTTGGCCTTTGGAGGCAAAGCTTACTTCCAAAGATGTTTATGCTGGTGCTCTTCTGGGCTGTCTTGAAATGGTTAAAAACGGGGTGACGTGTTTTGCTGACATGTATTTTTTTGAGCATAAAGTAGCTGAGGCAGTGGAAAAGGCTGGATTGAGGGCTGTTTTATCCTCAGGAATTATTGAGGCAAATGACAGGAAAAGAGGAGAAAAGCTGTTTAGAGAAGCAGTTGAATTTGCTGAGAAGTACAAAGGATATGCGGATGGGCGAGTTACTACGTTTTTGGGACCGCACACGGCTTTTACATGTAGTGCGGAGTTGCTGGCGAGGGTGCGGGAGAAAGCTTCGCAGATGGGCTTAGGAGTTCATATTCATGTTGCTGAGTCAAAGGAGATGGCTGAAAAGGTTATGAAGAAATGTGGTTTTTCAGAAGTCGGGTTTTTAGAAAAATTAGGTTTTCTTGACAGTGATGTGCTTGCGGCTCATTGTATTCATTTGACGCGGGAGGACATGGCTGTTTTGGCGAAGAGAGATGTGAAGGTGGCGCATAATCCTGTTGCGAACATGAAGTTGGCTCAGGGCGTGGCGAAGGTCAGGGAGTTGGTGGACGCTGGTGTGACTGTGGGTCTTGGCACTGATGGGGCTGCTAGCAATAACTGCTTGGACATGTTTGAGAGCATGAAGGTTGCTGCGTTGCTTCAGAAAACAAACTATGGAGACACGACTGTTTTGCCGAGTAAGAAAGTTTTGGAAATGGCGACCATAAGAGGGGCTGAGGCGTTGGGGCTGGAAAAGGAAATCGGTTCGTTGGAGGTTGGAAAGCGGGCGGATGTTATTTTGGTTGATTTGAAGAAGCCTAATCTAACGCCGTTACATGATTTGTGTGCGAGTCTTGTTTATTCTGCTCATGGGTGTGATGTTGACAGTGTGATTGTTGATGGTGAAGTGGTGATGGAGAATCGTGAAGTGAAAATACTTGATGAAGAAGAGGTTATGGAAAAAGCGCAAGATGCTGCTTTTAGTTTGTTATACCGTTAGATAAACCCTTGATTTTCAACTCTACGATACGTTTATCTATTGAAGATTTTCATTATCTCTAGTTCTAGCGGGGAAATTAAGTCAACGAAGGTATATTGGTGTCTATTATCCGTACAATTGACTTGACAAAGCGTTTCGAAGATTTGGTTGCAGTTGACCATCTAAACTTGAACATTGAGGACGGAGAAATCTTTGGATTGTTAGGCCCTAATGGCGCCGGCAAAACAACCACTGTTCTCATGCTTACAACAGTGATTAAGCCAACCAAAGGCACTGCTATCGTGGGTGAACATGACATAAGAAAGAGCCCAGACGATGTGCGGAAGCTTATTGGAATCTGCTTTCAAGAGCCTAAGCTTCTGTGGGTTAGCACGCCGTGGGATGTGTTAAATTGGCATGCTAAGGTCTGCGGTCTCTCAACGCAAGAAAGGAAGAAAAGAGTCAAGCAAGTCTTAGAAGACGTAAGCATGTGGGATTATAGAAAGAAAAAGGTTCATGGGCTTTCTGGTGGAATGAGAAAGCGCGTAGAAGTTGCTAAGATTTTGATTCAAAGACCCAAAGTTGCTTTCATCGACGAGCCTACCGCCCAAATAGATGTGGTTGGCAAACACAAGATTTGGAACATGATTCGAGAACTCCGAGATGAAGGCTCCACCATAATCTTAGCCACCAATGAGCTTTACGAAGCAGACATACTTTCTGACCGTGTCGGCATCATGCACAAAGGCAAACTGCTAGTATGTGACACACCTAAAACACTGAAAGACAGCATCCCAGGGGGAGACATAGTTGAGATTCAACTTGAAAAAGAAGCACCAAAAAACGCGTTGGAAGAGTTGAAGAAATTCCCAGAAGTCGTAGACGTAGCTACGGTAAGCCCCAAGAATTTGAGGATTTATCTAAACAAAGTGCAAGAAGTCGTTCCTCAAATTATGAAGCTATTTCTGAAAAATAACCTGCCAATTATGTCAATCAACATGAGCGAGCCATCACTTGATGACGTGTTTGTACATTACACAGGATTGACCATTGAAGAGGCAGAGCAAAAGGGTTCTTCGAGGTGAAAAGAAACGAAGAAGTTGTTATTGGTGGTTGAAAGAGACCTACGCATGTTTTTGCAATTTAAGTTCCTCATAATCTTGCGAGCCATTTGGTTTGCAGCACAAATCGCCTTTTTTGGGTTAATTGCTTCTCGCATGGTTGTGCCTGCTCTAGCAGATATTTATTTTGAGTACTATGTTGCAGGTGTTGTAATAATGATGTTATACTCTACTTCCGTGTTTATTGGATACGACATTTTTGAAGAAGCTGAACATGGAGTTTTCGAGTATTTGCTCAGTCTTCCAGTTTCTAGAAGAGAGCTGGTGTTGGGAAGGTCGATTGGCGGTGGCATACGTAGCTTTATTTTTGTAGGGCCACTTATTGCTATAGCGTTATTTGTAATTGGACTGGAAAATCCACTAAATTTTCTAATTGCTTTTTTAGCCCTTTTCCTGTTCGCTTTCGGCGTTTCTGGGATGAGCATCACGATTGCAGTTGGGCTAAAGTCTAGCGACCACTTCGACATTCTTATGGGAGTTCTAAATGCCTTCATAATTCGGCTAAGTACAACAATGTATCCTCAGACTTTCGTCCAAGATGCCAGCCAAGCATACGCAGTCTTGACAAATTTTAATCCGGTTACCTTTGCCTCTGACCTGTTCCGTTGGGGTGTGGGCATTGAAAAATACCTAACTATGACCCCTATGCCGCTAGCGGCGATAATTGGGCTCGTCATATTTTTCTTCACCTTCACATTTATCGGCGTTACAATTTATGAGAGACGGCTTGAGGGTGGAGGGTGGCAATAAATGAAAGCAGTTCTGCACGTAATTGAGCATGATTTTAGAAACTTCTTTCGCTACAAATGGTGGCTAGCCGGTCTCATAAGCATGAACCTGGCCGACCTATTTATCATGGCAGTAGTATACAACCAAATGGTGAGCCCAGACATAGCTGAGCAAATCATAAGTTATTTCAGCTTTTTTGCCCCAGGTGTCACCATAATAGGCCTATTCGCTTCAGCCTACATGATAGGCAGAGAAATAAACATGGAAGTACGCCGCCAAATCCACCACTACATGCTAAGCCTCCCAATCACACGTTTAGAACTTGCCATAGGGAGACTGCTTGCAGGCGGGCTGAGAGGCATGGTATATATGTCGCCGCTGCTCTTGACAACATTCCTTTTTCTCGGCTTTCCATCACTTCCACAACTTCTCGTGATTTTAGGCGCTCTCTTCCTGTTAGCAACAGGAATTTCAGGCTTGAGCATAGCCACGGCAGTCTCTACAACGAGTCTTGAGAAATTCGTTACTGCGAGAGGCATGGTTTATTATGTGCTGTTTTTCTGCAGCAGCATCTTTTACCCGCTGTCGCTTATACAGGATCTTGGCCGGGATGGCGTAATGCCGCAGTTCGTAGTGATGTTGGCTGAGTTTAACCCTCTAAGCAGCGGCGCAGATCTTATCAGATCCTTTCTCCTAGGCACCCCAGAGTTCACGTTTAACATGATAAGAAATCTGGTAGTTTTTTCAACTATCTTCGCCACCACTGCCACATTTGCCTACATGAAAATAATTCAACGAAAATAGCGCATGTGTCCAGAAAAGCTTTTATTTGAATACGTAGAAACTCGTTCTTCAAGGCGGAAAAAAATGGATTTAGCTACAAGCAAGAACCTTGGAGGCGTAGGAGCAATACTGATGTTCATAGCACCTTTACTTATGTTTGCAGCGTCCTATGCAGGTTTACTTGGCCTTATTGGCTTTATATTAGTGTTGATAGCGTTGAAAGGCTTCGCCGATCATTACAAGGATGCTGGCATCTTTAACAACGCCCTCTACGGTTTCATCACAACAATTGTAGGCGGCGTTGTGGCTGTGGGGGTTTTCGTAATAACTGCTCTGACCGTCGTCGCTGATCTAGGCATCGATGACTGGACCAGTGCAACGGAGTGGACAGACTTAATTACGGCGGAAGCTGCTCTCGATTCCCTCTTAACGCTAATCGGAGGCATCGTTGCTGCACTTATCATCCTCTTCGTATTCGCCATTCTAACTGCCTGGTTGTATCGGAAATCACTGGGATCGCTTGCGTCAAAGTCAGGAGTAGGCTTATTCGGCACAGCAGGCCTGCTGCTCCTAGTTGGGGCAGTTCTAACAATAATCATAATAGGTTTACTACTAATTTGGATCGCTGTAATACTACTTGCTGTCGCTTTCTTCTCAATTAAAACAACCGCTGGACCGGCTCCAGAAACCCCACCACCACCACCACCATCGTAGCACCCTTTTTTTTCTTTACCAAGATTATCTAGATTGTTTTTGTAAATAGTTGTAGAGTTCTTTGGTGTAGTTAGAGAGGCTATCAATGCGTTTAGTGAGTTCCTCAACTTTAACCTCAAGTCGCACAACTCTTTCACGAAGATCTGAAGCCTCTCTGCCAGCTTCACCTTCCTTAGCCATTTAATCACCTCTCCATTCTCTTAAGGAAATAGCATATTTATGTTTTGAAGATAGCTTTTAAACACGAAAAAATCTATAATGTGTGTAGTCATGAGCAAACTTGTAAGTATCGACGGTCCTGAAGAAGATCGAATTCTCAAACTATGCAAAGAGACTGCAAGCCCTCAAGAGATTTTTGCCGCTTGTTTTCACGGGCCGAGAGTATATGGATACGCCAAGAAAAAAGCCGACGTAAACGTCTTGCTGATCGTGTCTGCCTACTCTCCTAAGATGCGCAATTTTGCCAAGCAAATAGACAGCGTCAATCTCTCCATTTTGGCAATTGACAAAAAAGTGTTCGAAAGCGACATAGAACACGGACAATTCGGCGAGGTCGCTGCAGAAAAAATTGCACTACCCTACCAACCGTGGATAAACCCAAGCTATCTGGAAGAAATGGAGGTGAAGATGAAAAAACGGTTTGTGTTAGAGCTTCTAAAAAACATCATTCTGCAATACCCTGAATTGTCCACGGAGCTTCTCATTAAACCAGAGTATTTCATGTACGAAGCCATAAGAAGAAGAACAAGACTATTCCCACCTTTAAAGTACAGCTTCTTAAACATGTTTAAAAGAAAAACTAGAAAGCAAAATGTTGACTTTATCATGAATGGATATTTAAAAGCTCTAAAAGAACTAGAAACAGAAAACTGCATAATGTCGTCAAATAGCTACATAAAAATTGACAAAGACTTTATTGAAGCAACAAAGCGTCAGAGAAACAGATTTTCCAACATCCTCATGTCCATCCAAAAAGCCTTATTACCCTACATTCGAGGTATTTCCTCAAAAATAACAACGGCTTTTCCACAAAATCAAAAATCCTTTACAAAAGGCTCCCATCAAAAAACAGAAAAAGAACTGCTCAGACAACTAGGAGAAACAGAAAAATATCTACTAATGCCCACACCACTCGGTCCAGTTCCTCTTTCCGACAAAACAAACATTCAGGACTTCGTACGAAAGACGGTGCCTGGCGGAGAAGAATTAGAAATAACGATTGAAGAAATGGGCGGCGTTCTGAACAGTGTTTTCCTACTTCGACTTCAGAAAAACAGTGAAACACAAAAAATTGTAGTAAAAAAGTTCGAAGACTGGCTAGGCTTCAAGTGGTTCCCTCTAGCCTTGTGGGCACTAGGTACACAATCGTTTGCTGTGCTGGGCGCAACACGACTTGAGAGAGAATACTCTATCAACCAGTTTCTAAGAAAACATGGCTTCGCTGTTCCACACATTCTCTATGTTAGCCTAAAAGAACGTCTGATTTTCGAGGATTTTGTTGAAGGGAAAAAATTAAGTGAAATAGTTAAACAAACAATTTCATCCCTGTCAAAAGAAGGCAAGGTAAGGAACGGCGAAGTTCTTAAAACAGTAGGAAAGGAAATCGCAAAAGCACACTCGTTAGGCATAGCCCTAGGAGACTGTAAACCTGAAAACATACTAATCACAAAAGACAGGAAAGTGTGTTTTTTAGACCTTGAACAAGCAACAAGAAACGGAAACCAACCTTGGGACATCGCAGAGTTCCTCTACTATTCAGGCCACTACATCCTTCCAATCCACTCCGACGAAGCTGCCAGAATAATCGCCTCCTCTTTCATAGAAGGCTACTTAGAAGCGGGAGGAAAAAGAGAAACAATAAAGAAAGCCGCCTCTGCAAAATACACGAAAGTCTTCAGCATATTCACCCTTCCCCACATAATTTTGATAATGGCGAACATCTGCAGGAAAATAGAGAAAAGTGTTACATAACTGGCTAAACCATTTTCGCCTAAAATTCCATCAGATGCGCGCGTCGGGTCACTGTTCCTCCAAAAAACCTCGTCAAAGTCATTGATAAGATACAACCGAAAAAACTGGTTCCCATTCATACGGAGCACCCGATTATATTTAAGAAATTATTTGGAGACCATTCTGTAGAACTTGTTGAAGAAGGAAAGGAAATTCTGCTTTAGAGAAGGAGCTATAGCTATTCAGAATATGCAGAAGAAATTATTATGTTGCATTTTATGTTGCGTTTCGTAAACCTTAAGATAAGCGGTTTGCTATTGTATTTTTGATAGACTTGTTCAACGTGACAGTTGATCGGCGTTTGCGGCAACTTATCCACTGTTTAGGCTTTAGCTGTATTGGAGGAGCCATATTTCTGCAGATTCTTGTTTTCTCAGACATCGTTACACAAGGCTACTTTTTCGCAGTAGAACAGAACCAGCTGATTTTGTCCTTTGAAGTCGTGTTAACTCTCTTCGCCTTTATTTACTTCGTATACGTATACCAACGTTTTATTCGCACGTTAAAATAGCAGATTTTCACCAGCAAAAATTAAAAATACGGCTGAAAAGGTTTTAGTTTTTCAAAATAATGGTAGAAAACCGTTAAATACAGTTTGATGGAACGCAATAAGCACTTCTAGAAGGTGGAAGAAGATTGAACACTAGACGATTAATACCTTTGTTAATAACGACCGTGATTCTTGCCAGTATAAGCATAAGCGCAACTGTCTACTCGGAGACAGAAGAAAGACAAGTATACTCGTTTACTCAAGGAGGTTTAGTTATAGAAATAGAATCACCAATTCAAGCTTGGCCTGAAGATAGATTAAATGTCACCATAAAGGTCAAAGCTGTAGCAGAAATCCACATAGACTTCATCAACGCAACCATTTCTTGCCTAACGGAGAATCTGACTGAAACTTCAATCACATACATTGACTTTGTCAAAGACTTCGATTTTAGCTCAGGACAAACCTATGAGCAGCACTATGAAGTGGTTGTACCTAAAGATGCGTTATCCGGCTTGATTTATGGTAAGTTTCGGTACAGCTGGTACATCAAAGGAGACATACCTACGTACGTTGACAATGTTCACACTTTCCAAATTACATTCATCCAAAACAAAGCTTACGAAGATTTAAGACAAGCTTATGATTCCTTGAACAGTTTCTGTAACGACTTGCAAGCCAACTATACTTCGCTTGAGGCAAACCACACCGATTTACAGCAAAAATATCAAGAATTAGCGAGCAACCAAATTGCTCAAAATAACTCAACAGGCTTGATGTACCTTTTCGTAATAACAACAGCAATTTTCGTTGTAACAACAATTCTCCTGTTGATAAAACGTCCTAAAACAACAACATGGTAACCTTTGCCAAGCTCCACAACCCCTATTTCTTGTGCAAGTTCTGAGCAGCGATGAAGGTTAAGCCCCGCTCGGTGAGGGCTTTAGCAGTTCTATTCATTGAATCATGTTTGTCGAGATAATTAATCGTTAATTTCGGCATCAGACCCTTTGCCAAAATATCCTTTTTAGGGATGAAGTAATCCAAGATGTCCGATGGATGTTCCCGGGTTTTCTCAACCTCAAGTGTTCCACCCTCATGTTTGGCACTAATGTTCTTCACATGACCTGCGATTTCCAGAAGTTCGTCAAGTCGGTCGTATGGTTGCCTAACAATACTCTTGTAAGTTTCTACAATGTGGTGTTCGATACGAACAATGTCCTCAAAGTCGAAGGCTTTTCGTATGTGAGCTGAAAGCTCGATTGTCTCGTTGTTGACTGAATTTGCAAGATTAAAACCTATTAGTGGGCTTGTGCTGTCATCGCGACTGAAGAGTTTAGCGGTCATTAACGTCCAGAAGCAAGAATAGGGATTGTCATTACCTAGATATACTGAAATCTTAAATTCAATGTCGATTCCAAGTTTGTAGAGCCAGTATCCAAGCATAACGCTCCCTATGTTTGTGTTCAATACTTGTCGAATGCCATATTCAGTATAGCACTGCAGAAATTCATCGACCCACTTCAAGGCAAACTCGTTCGGCATCCCTACGCCTCCGAAATATCCTGTAATAGTTTCAGGGCCTCCCAAATGAACGTTAATAGGTAAGCCATCAGGCCCAGGCAAAGTTCCTTTTGTATCTAACGTTTCCACGTAGGAAGCACCTATGATCTGTACTGCCGCTGCAAACGCTAGGATTTCATTGTCCTCAACTTGCTCTCTCATAGGACGTACACGAATGAAACGCCCGGGCATGAGATCTTCCTGTGCAATGGCTTTTTTTGCTTCTTCTATAACCCAAGGAAAAAAGTTGCAGGCACTGATTTCAAGAGTGACAGCGAATGACTCGTCGAACGTCATAGAAGCGGCTTTGCCTCCTAGGATTTTCTTGCGGTAGTCGGGGATGCTGATAAAAGCGTCCTTATCCCGCTGCTCAATCAGCCACTCAAGGTCGTTCACAAAAGGCGAGTTTTTCGCTCCAAGTTTAGCCATGAGATTTTCGAGCCTGCGGGCTTCTCGAGCTTTGCGGTTAATCTCGTCAACGCCGCCGTGTTTCTCGATGATTTTTAGCAAGTTGTTTATAAGAGGGTTGTCCTCTTTCAGGATAAATTCGTTAATTTTCTTTAAAGTTTCATCTTTAATTCTCAATTTTTGCCTGAGTTTTTCCAAAGGATGACCCTCCAAACTCTGTGTTGGGTAACTAGTGCATGTAGCCTTTATAAGAATAGTGAAGTCTGTGGCAGCTACATGAGTTCTTAAAGAAGGGCTTAAATGTGTAAAAAGTACGATAACTTGTCAAGGAGTTAGAGTTCATGTTCAAGCCTAAGGGAATTATGCCTGCTCTGGTGACGCCTTTCACTGAAGACAGAAAAGAAGTAGATGAAGAACAGATGCGTGTGCTTGTTAATTACTGTATTAAGCTTGGAGTTCACGGTGTTGTTCCGTGTGGGACTACTGGCGAGTTTGTAAACATGACTTTTGAAGAAAGGAAACATGTTATCGATGTTGTTGTTGACGAAGTTAATGGCAGAGTTTCTGTTGTGGCAGGTACTGGGGCAAGTGGAACTGATCAAGCGTTGGAGATGGTGAAGTATGCAAAGGATGCTGGTGCTGATGCGGCTTTAATCGTGACACCTTACTATCTGAAGCCGACCAGTAGAGGAATCTACGAGCATTATTTCACAATTTCGTCTAAAGTAGATTTACCAATAATTCTTTACAACATTCCTCAATGCACCGGGCTGCCTTTGCCGTGGCAGATGGTGGAAGACTTGGCGCAGATTCCTAACATAGTTGGCGTCAAAGACAGCAGCGGGCAGCTTAGCTTCATTTTGGCGGTTTTGGAGAAGGTTCGTGACAAGGTTAACGTTATGTGTGGTCATGATGAAGTGGTTGTGGCGGCTTTGGCTGCTGGAGCTAGTGGAGCCATTTTGGCAAGCGCCAACTTCATTCCTGACGTTTGGATTAAAATCTACAACAGTGTGCAGAAGGGTGACTTGCAAAAGGCTCGTGAGTTGCAGTATAAGGCGCAAAAAATTGCGCGGATTACGGTGGCGAGTGGGGCGGTGGGTACTAAGGAGGCATTGAACATGATGGGCGTTAAAGTAGGGCGTGTGAGGCTGCCGCTTAGTGTTGGTGGAGAACTCACTTACGAGGCTAGAGAGGAGTTGCGATTGGATTTGGAGAAGATCGGCAAAATAAAGGCAAAGCCGGTTAAGTTTGAGGTTGCAGAGAAGGTTTTGGAAGAAAGGTTTACAGCTGTTCACATAACGCCTGAAGTAATTCGCGATTTCAAGCTTCGCGTAGGCGAGGCTTTAGCTGGAAAAGATGCGGAAGTGGCGCACATCGATTTGATGATTGGTAGGAAGGATGGCCCTGTGGGTGAAGCGTATGCTAAGGCAAAGGCGAATCCAACTCCCGGGCATGAGCCACTTGTAGCTATTTTGGAGCCTAATGTTTTGGTGAAGCCTGTAACGTTAATGGTTCCTACAGTGACTATTAAGAATATGCGGCAGGCGAGTATGGTTTATGGTCCAGCGCAGGCTGGCGTGGCTAAGGCGGTTGCGGACAGCTTGGCGGATAGTAGTATTCCTAAAGGGGCTGAGGAGGATTTGATGATTATAGCGAACGTTTTTGTGCATCCGTCTGCGGTTGACAGGCAGAGAGTATATATTAACAATTTTAAGGCTATGCGACATGCTATTCGGAGGGCTGTTGAGGGCAGACCGTCGGCGGACGAGGTTATGGAGAATAAGGATCGGTCGAGACATCCTTTCAAGTATACGCCATAAAAAGCGGATTGTGCGCACGTCACCTAGACCTTTTTAAATTTTATTTAGAGCCAAATAGAAACGTAGACGCCAAATATGCGAGTGGCGATTTTTTGATGTGACATGGAGTTTGGATTAGGTGTGATTGTTTGTTTGGATAATGTTAATTAATTGTTTGTTGTTTTAGAATTGAAGGTTGGAGAGAGGGGCTGTCGGCTAGCTTGGTCTAGGCTATGAGACTTGGGCTCTCGTGACCCCGGTTCAAATCCGGGCAGCCCCACCACTCTGCAGTTCTCCATTGCTTTCGTAGTTATTCTTCGTGTAGATCTTCTCAAATTTGGTAATCAACTGTTTCAAGGGATTTTACATGTCTCAGAAAGATTAAAGCTCAATTCTCTCGATTTTCTTAAAAATTCAGCATCTGATTATGACACAGTGTTTCTTTTCCGTCTCATTCTGCGCTTGCATTTTCTTAGGTACAAGAAGCAGGAGAGGTTTAAAGTTTTAAGTTTGATGTTTGGGCAAGGAAGAGATCTCCATTTGATATGTGTGTGAAAAAGGAGAATGAAATTGTTGGTGTTGAAGGTTTGTTGTGCTGTTTTTAATAGTTGTTAATGTTGTCTATGTGGCTGTGCGTATACGAGAGGAGAGGAGAGTTTTCGATATATGTAGTTTGTAGTTGTCGTCGGTGTATGTGGTAGTGGTTGTTTTTGGAGTGTTGTTTTTCATCCTGTGCACCAATTTGAAGGGCTAAACGTCTGTATTAAGACTTAATAAACGTTATGCAATGTCTGTAGAACTCAAAAACACCACACTAAATGTGTGCGCACAACTCATTGTGTCAGTTGGTCTTTTTTGCTTTGCCCTTCACTCTGCACTCTTTGCGTCGTTTTCCCGTTCTGTTGTATTGCTTGAAATGTTCAAGAAATGGGGGAGTTTGCGGTGCTGATTGCACAAATTCTACGAACTTTGCGAGTTTTTCTGCAGTTTCACGATTTATTATATGTTCAATCTCACAAGCGTCTTTGTCAGCGTTCTCTTCAGTAACTCCTATCATAATCAAGAACTTCTTTAATGCTTGATGCCGTTTTTTTAAAGTTTCTGCAAGCAACTTCCCCTTACGGGTTAGTACAACCCCTCTATACCGTGTGTAGGTGACAAATTTCTGCTCATCCAGCTTTTGAAGCATGCTTGTCACGCTTGGAGGCTTTACATTTAATGCGGCCGCTATGTCAGCAACCCGGGCATAGCCGTGTTCCCTAATAAGATTGAAGATTGTTTCAATGTAACCTTCCTCGCTTTCACTTAGCTTAACTGTATTTGTTGTTTTCACCAGTGTTTACCTCTAGGCTTTCTTAGACTTGCCTAACATTGTTATGTTAAACTAAATCCTTATTCATAAGCTTTCTACATATACAAGTGACGCTGCCAAAAAAGAGGATGAAAAAACTGGAACTACCACTAACTCGCCTAAGAGATGGTGAAAGGGGAGTCATAATCTCCATCAATGCATCATCAAGCCATCGCCGTAGACGTCACCACCGAAAATGGGGCTTTCAAAAAAGACTGGAAGACATGGGTCTTACCCCAGGAACCAAAGTAACAGTAGTCAAATCAGCACCTTTCCACGGTCCCATAGAACTACAAGTAAGAGGCTCCAGACTAGCGATAGGAAGGGGAATGGCAGAAAGAATTTTAGTGAGTGTAGAAAGGTGACTAAGAAACAAATTATTATAGCCCTCGCTGGCAACGCCAATGTCGGAAAATCTGTCATATTCAACCACCTAACGGGAATGCATCAACACATTGGAAACTGGCCTGGAAAAACAGTTGAAAGAGCAGAAGGAACACTTCATTTTAAAGGCTACACAATAAACATCGTCGACTTGCCTGGAATCTACTCCTTATCCACCTTTTCCATAGAGGAGCTTATCTCGAGAGAATACATTGCAATCGAGAACCCTGACCTAGTAATCAATGTTGTTGATGCCTCGGTTCTTGAGAGAAACTTGTTCTTTACGCTTCAGTTGATTGAACTCGAGACACCGATGATTGTAGCTTTGAACCAGATGGACATGGCGAAAAAGAAAGGTATAAAAATTGACCATAAGAAACTAGAAAAAGCCCTAGGCGTACCCGTAATTCCAACAGTAGCGCCAAGTCGAGTTGGCATTTACGATTTGCTGCAGGCATCTGTCAACATTATTGAGAAGGGAAAGGTTGCCCCTTCAAAGGTTAGATATGGAGAAGAAGTTGAGGAAAAAATCCTGGAACTCATTAATTTGGTTGGGAGATTGCGGCTTCCCTACCCTGCTAGATGGGTTGCCATAAAGCTTTTGGAAGGAGAAGAGCAGATAGAGGGTAAGATTCGCCAGATGAACCCTAAAATTTTATCGGCTGCAAGAAGGCTTGCAGAGGAGATTGAGGGTATTCATGGGCATTCGTGTTCAACTGTGATAACTTCTGAGCGGTATGAGATTGCTGGGTGTATTGCCCGTGAAGTACAGCAGATAGTGTCGCCGATTAAGCCTCCGAAGAGAGAAAGACTTCATGGCCTAACAACTCATAAGCTCCTTGGATATCCAATAATGGCGGCGGTAATCCTCTCGATCTTCTTTGGGATTTTCTCTTTTGGAGATTGCACGTCTGGTTTGTTGAGTGATATTTTTTATGGTTTGGAGCCTGTTTTTGAAAATGTATTGGGAACTGGGATTGTGGGAGAGCTGCTGTGGGGGGGTGTTGTAGAGGGACTTATAGCGGGGATTACGATTGCGTTGCCTTATCTGCTTCCGTTTTACTCGGTGCTATATTTTCTTGAGGACTCGGGGTATCTTAGTAGAGTTGCGTTTTTGATGGATAACTTGATGCATAAGATAGGTTTGCATGGGAAGGCGTTTATTCCTGTGATACTTGGCTTCGGCTGTAATGTTCCTGCTTGTTTGGGGTGTAGGATAATGGAGACTAAGAGGGAGAGGCTTATTGCAGTTTTTGTCGTTACGTTGGTGCCTTGTGCTGCCACGACTGTTATAATTCTAGGTCTTGTTGGGGCTTTTGTAGGTGTTCAGTGGGCGTTGCTATTGTACGCTGTTGACTTATTGATTATTTTTGCTCTTGGAAGAGTGGCGTTTAAGGCTTTGCCGGGTGAGCCGACGGGCTTGATTATGGAGATGCATGACTATAAAGTGCCTCATGCGAAAACTATAGTGAAGCAGACTTTGTTTAGATTGGAAGAGTTTATCAAGATGGCGTTTCCGCTCATAATAGCGGGCAGTTTCGTAATCAAGCTTGTAGACGTTCTCAACTTGCTGGAGCCAATAGCGGATGCTCTCAGTCCTGTAACCGTTGGTTGGCTGGGATTGCCTGCAATCACTGGAATAACTTTGATTTTTGGAGTGTTAAGGAAGGAGCTGACTTTGATAATGCTAGCAACCTTGCTGGAAACCTCAAATTTTGCCGCAGTTCCAGGTTTTGGACCAGTGCAGATGATGGTGTTCACTTTAGTGGCGATGCTCTATATTCCCTGCATCTCGACTATTGGAGCGCTGGTTAAGGAGTTGGGCTGGAAGAAAGCGTTACTCATTACGGTTTTTGAGATTATCTTTGCAATTGTCATTGGTGGAATAGCATATAGAATATTGTTACTTGCAAGCATTTGGTAAGTGAAGAAACGCTCAATGAGAGCATTAAACTGGTTTTATCAAAAAAGCTAAGTCTTAGTAGACATTAGAAGTCGTGCAAGAGGGATAAACGCTTGAGTTCGCTAGAATACGAAATTAATCTTCTCTCAAAAATGGTTGAAATCGACACTGAATCAGTCTCAAAAAAAGGATACGACAAATGCGCATCCATAATCGTAGAAGAAGCCGAACAAAACCAGCTAGACGTAGAAATAATCAACGGAGAAAAAGGAGCCAAAGACGGACTCTCACGCCCAAACGTAATCGTAACTCTCGATGCAGGCTCAGACGTAACACTGCTCCTCGAATCACACTTCGACGTCGTCCCTCCAGGACCCAACTGGACATATCCACCCTTCAAACTAACGGTTAAAGATGGAAAAGCCTACGGAAGAGGCTCTGCAGACAACAAGTCAGGCATCGCAGCTGCAATGGGAGCCATGCGACAACTAAAGAAGGAAAAGTTGGACATAAACCTCAAACTCGTCGCGGGAGTAGACGAAGAAATAGGCGGAAGATACGGCGCAGACTACGTGATGAGTGACTACGGATTAAAAGGCGACGCAGCACTAGTCGTCGACTCAGGACTAGAAAGACTCTACCTAGGAGCAAGCGGCATCCTCTGGGGAAAAATAACAGTCAAAGGAAAACAAGGACACGCTGGATACCCCTTCAAAGCAAAAAACGCTATCAACGAAACCATAAAACTACTCACCGCCCTCGAACCCTACAAAAACGCAGTGGAGAAAAAAGAATCAACCCTACACGCACCACCTGAAGCCCCAAGACAATTCATCTGGGGACGATACACCGTAACAATGATTCGAGGAGGAGAGAAAGAAAACGTCATACCCGGCACCTGCGAAGCCCGCTTCGACAGAAGACTCCTACCAGAAGAACCTGTAGAAGAGGCAGAAAAAGAACTGAGAAACTACTTCCAACAAGCAGTTGAAAAAACCGGCTGCCAAGCCTCACTAGAAATCATAAACAAATTCCCAGGCTACCACACACCGAAAAACCTAGTCTTTGTGCAAACAGTTTCAGAAAACATCAAAAAAACAATAGGCCAAACTCTACCTTTAGCTGCTGAACTAGGAGGAAACGATGGAAGCTTCTTCGCCAAAAACGGAATCCCAGTAGTATGTTACGGAACGATTAGAGCTGACACCTGTTATCATGGTTTGGATGAGTTCGTACATCTCGAAGACGTGAAAAACGTCCGAGACCTTATAATCAATCTTGGAAGATCACCAAGAGAAAAAATAGCATAGTATCGCGCACGCAAAGTGTTTCGTTTAAATTTGGTGGGCCGGGCCGGACTTGAACCAGCGACCTTTGGCTCGTAAAGCCAATGTCCTACCAAACTAGACGACCGGCCCTATTTGCGAGCAAGCCAAAAATCTGCTGGAGAATTATTTAAGCTTGTAGGCAAACTGTCTTCAAGACTTCAACTTCAAGACAAGACTCGCAACCATATTGCCCAACTCTCTACACCTCTCTGTCTCTCCTTCTTTGGGCTCTCCAACCGCAGCAGCGCCATAATGTTGAGCATGAGCCCGCCCCTGAATAACCATTCCATGAACGAGCATAGCCTCCAAAACCGAAACAATAGTCGTCTCGGCACCACTAGCAACACCACCCGAACTCGTAAACGCCGCCCCCACCTTACCTTGCAATTTTCCATGAATCTTAACCGACTCGTCAAACATGGCTTTGATTTTACTGGACATTTGACCGTAGTAAGTAGGCGACCCGACAATAATCCCATCAGCTTTCAACAAATCCTCATTAGCCGTCTCATCCACCCTCTTCATCACAACGTCAATGCTGCCAACCTCTTTCACGCCCTCAGCAACCGCAAAAGCCATCTTCTCCGTATTCCCCGTCTTTGAATCATAAACAATCAGAACTTGCAAGCGTCTCACCACATCAAGCGATTTCTAAAAAGCGATAGCTAGATAATAAAACTATCTACCTGCACATATATACATCAATATAAAGATGTAGCAGCTAACAAAACACGAAAATAGTTCGTGCAGCAAATCAAATCCAGTCAACCCAAAAGAGCTCTGAGCACCAAAATTGCATGTTTGCGGGGTTGCCCTAACCTCTAGCTAATGGAGATATCACCCGCAACTCCCCATTTTTTCATCAAATTATCGAAACTACTCTGTCCAGTAAACCCATCCATTAAGTTCTTTGGCAGCCTTCAGTTTGCCCGTTCTTATCCTTCGGGTTAAGGTTGTTGCGATTACACCAGTGTAACCTTTTGTCGAGATTCCCCTAGCTTCAAAAGCTTTTACCACGTCATCTCTTGTTCTTTTATGCGGCAGTTGAAAAAATCTATCTTTAATTAAGCTATCAATCGTCGGCGCCCAAATGCTGGGTGCACCGCCACGCTCCTTCCATTTCTTTCTGAGCGTTTTAGCCGCCAATTTAGATTCTTCTCGTAAACTTTCGAGTGGCGTTCCCACAATCTCAATGTCTTCTATGTCTCCTACTCCTAGACCCCGCTTCACAAATTCTTGGGTTACAGGCATTCTCTCAGGTTTCAAACCAGCTAAGATTGCTCCCACAGTTTCCACCGCTACTGCATCCCTTCCTGCAAGAAGAGTGTTCATAGGCACTCTAAGATCACCTGCACCACGCCAAAGATAGGTGCCATCCATTACAGATAGGTCCACTCCACCTATTGCTTCATAGATGTCTGCCAAGAGTGAACAGAAAATTTCGTTTTTATGAAACTTTGCCTTCTTTCGGATAGGAATACAACCGAACAAGTTCTTAAGGATGCTACCCCGCTCAAAGGTTCTCATTATGTGTGTGTTAACCAATACGTTGGGCTTAAAAAGAAGAGTGGAAAGTTTCATCTTTTGACCGGCAAGGGTTACATCTTGAGCATCCTTTAGGTCTGAGAGGTTGACAGGTATGACTCGTTCTGAGAAAAGCTCCTTCCAGATTTGCAGCCTTTCTAAACCTGTTCCTTGGTAGTTATCTGATTCGGCAATGAAGACCTTGGGAGCTTTGTTGAAACTATCAATTATAGCGTCGACAAAGCTAATAGATGTGTGATTGTCTGCTTTGTGACTGAAAACTCCCACTTTCACAACTACTGCTTTCTTAGAAGTATTCAAATCGTCTATTCCGCCGATTAAGCGCAGAGCCTCCCCTAATGATTTCGCTTCTGCGTTTCCATCAAACTTGACAATGGCAACCTTTGAAGTCAAATCGATCCCTTCGTAGAAGAGGCATTCTTATCCTAAACTATCGCTTAAATGTTATGCGCGCGCTTGTTATAACCGCCTTGAACATAGGAGGCTCAAATGACTTTGGAGATTAACACCCTCACTACGCCTTTTGTTTTTAATGTCTCTGTCAATTGCTACCTTGTCAGAACCGGCGACGGATTTATCCTGATCGATACGGGGAGGACCAACAAGCGCGGCGCGATCGAAAAAGAACTTGAAAGCGCAGGTTGCCAGCCGGGAAATCTTACGCTGATCGTACTAACTCATGGTGATTTTGACCACTGCGGTAATGCAGCGTACCTTCGGAAAAAATTCGGTACACAAATAGCTATGCACAGATCGGA
>JAOUKM010000017.1 GCA_029882535.1 Candidatus Bathyarchaeota archaeon | reverse complement strand
GGCAGCCCTTGAGGTGATATGGAAAAATGACAAAGAAAAAGAGAAACAGAAGAAAAGCGGCATTGAAAGCATGGGAGACAAAAAGAAAAAATCAAAGGGAAAAGGACATAAGCGTAAAATTTTGGGATGGAATCTTTGAGATTGGAAAACAAGTTTATGACGGTATATTCAAGAAAGAAGAGCCAAAGCCTGAGCCTGAAAAGCCTAAAGGAAGAGAAGCTCTTTCACCATTTCTAAGAGAGTAAGGAGATGAATAGAATGTCAGATAAACCTTTGTTTGACGTTGAGGCGATACTCAAGTCGCTATTTTCAAGAAGAGAGTCTTCGCTACCTTTTTCAAGAAAATACTCTCCAAATTGGACACCCACAAAAAATAAGCGTGAGCCTATGCCCGCAAGAGAAGAAGGCTCAATAGGTCTTGTGTGGCAACGGTTGCCTCTAAAAGTTAGAGAACAAGGGGTCGGAGTAAATGCGAAACAATGGAAAGAAAGACTTCAAAAGAGTAGGCAATAAATGGTTAGAAATCTCAATTCTGATGTAGAAGATGAAGACTTTAAGCTGATAGAGAACATTCAAAAAGAAAAAGGTTTCATGTCTAGGAGACAAGCCATTCACGAAATCTGTAATGTTTATAGAGAGAAGATGCTCGGAATTGAGACCAATTCAATGTCTGAAAATAGAGAGGATAAGGAAGAGGATACTCCTTACTTCAGCGATTTTGGAGCATTTGCATGTAGATTCCGAAAAGCTAAAGATGACGAAGATTTTACATGCTATTCACGAAATCCACTTGTGAGAGTTAAATCGAATGGCACAATTCCTAAAGATATTTGCCGTCTATGTGAGAAAGAACAACAAGAAAAGCAACTTTTGAATAGAGTAACTTCAACGAAAAGCGGTCAAGCCTACAAAGAGTATCATGCAAAGCTTAGTGAAAAACACATAGAAAACCTTGAATACAAACGGGAAATAGAAAAAATAAAGACCGAAGGAATGAGAGAACGAAAGCAAGTCAAAGCATCCACAAGCCGAAGCTATAGGAAAAAAATGGATATGGGAAAGTCAAAAGGGAGACCACATAGCTACAATGACCCCAACTGCACATGTAACCAATGCAGAGAGAAACGCAAAGATTTAGAAAACATGTTTCCATTAGGATAGCTCTTTCAAGACAAGTTGCTTCAAAAAAGCGTAAGGAGTCAACTTCTTAGCTTCAACTTTCTTAATGAATCGTTTGTATTGCTTTTCGTTTAACCAAGTCTCTATTCTCTTCAAAGGGGTCTCTCTATGTTATTTATGGTTTTTATCCTTTTAAAAGGATTTCTATCTCAAAAGTAACCTACTCATACTCTTGCTGGCTTTGTGGCATTCTTTGAAAGTGTTTTAGACCCTTTCAGAAAATAGAGCCAAATTGAGGCTAAAATCAAAAACCAAACTGTAAAAATCGTCTTTTCTGGAATTATGATTGTTTCTTGTGTTGAATGATTGTAAGTGAAGTATAGGTAGCTGTGTGTGTTGTTGGAAATGCTTGTTAGTGGAGTGTGTGAAACTTCAGTGCCATTAACAAAGACTCTGTACGTTTCATTCATCAAAGCTGTTGGAATGCATATTCTACAAAAACCATTAGTGCCATTTTCGCCAGAAACGTTGAAAATTATTGCAGTTCCGTTGAAGTGAAAATTCGATATTGTAGAGTTGCAGATAGTTTGAACCTGATGTTCTGAAGTGGCGCTAAAATCAGAAAACATTCCCATCAAAGGGTTGTAGTCTGTGTTGTTTTGGTCAATCACATGCCAACTGTTACCTATTCCATCATGGTCTGGGTCAACTCCGGTGTAGTTGCTCCAATAGTTTCCTTCAAAACCGTTGTCCCAGAAGTTTTTTTGCGAATTATTATTGCATGTGTGGATGTACACGTTCTTGGTGTTATTGACTAAGTTGTTGTGATAGATTGTGTTGTCGTGAGATGGTCCGAAAAGATATATCCCATGTTCTGCGTCAGAGACAGTATTTCCTACAACAATGTTGTTGTTGGAATAGATTAAACTTATTTGACTTTTCTTCATCACGTTATTGAGTAGTTGGTTGTTATGACTTGATGTCAAGCAGATTGCGCCAGAATCTGAGCTTACGTTTTCTATCTTTGAGTTATTTGTGCCTGCAAAGCATACAATGTCATTGGTGACAGTAATATCCTTCACCAATATGTTATTAGAATTGATCGCATAAACAGATCCAGCATCTCTTGGAATTTGTTTATTATGTTGACTTATCCAATAATAGATGGGAAATCCGTCAACTTTGTTGCTTTCGTCGATGTCGTGTAGAAAATGGAAGATACCAAGTGTGGGATTCCATCCGACACCGAAATTTAAAACGTTATTAGTCATATTGTTTTCTCTTAGGGTGTTGTTGTTAGAAGTTTTCAATAGGATCCCTTGACTGTTGTTCGTAATTATATTTCTGGCAAGGTAGTTGTTGTTAGATTCAACTAAGACACCGTAGGCGTTTGGCCATTCTGAAAAATCGCCGCCATTCTGTATTGTGAAACCAGTGATATTCACGTTGTCAGAAATTACGGTGGTAACATTGCCGGTTTTGCTGCCGTCGATAATGGTTGAAACAGGATCCTCTCCAATCAGGATCACTGATTTGTTTATTACAACGTGTTCGTAAAAGATGCCTGAATCAACAAGTATCGTGTGCCCATCAGCTGTTTCTAGGTCATTTATTGCCTCTTGAATTGTGGTAAAGTTCAATTTTGTATCAACATTATGAACTCTACAAATTTGATCAGCTACGGATAACGAGTTAACACACAACCCTCCAATTGCGTCTTGATAGTTGTAGGAGGGATACGTCTCATGTTCCCAAACACTACCCTCTATGATTCCCATAGCTGTCACTAAAAGATTATAAGAACCAGTCTCACTCGCTTGGATTGACCAAGATGTCTGAACAGAATTTCCAGCAAAAATATTCCCTAAGGCGTGCTGTTTTGTTTCTCCCGACCCCAGTTCCAAGCCTTCCTGCAACTCAATAGTTGCGTTGCAAAAAGAGGCTGGATAGTCGGTTGTACTAAATGGCGTAGAGCAAAGATAGGTTATGTTGGCTATTACTTCAAAGTCATCTCCTTTACTTACTATGCTAGGGATTTGTAATTCTATGTCCCAAGGCTTCACCCAAAGCCCCCAATAATTTGAGTATTCCCACAAATCTAGAAACGTTTCATTCGTCATCGAAGTGTTAGCTCCTCCATATTCCCCACCCCAATCTTTGTTCCATGGATCATGCGTGATTACGTGTGTAGTGTTATATCCTATTACAACTCGATAGTGGCCATAAAGCTTTGCAGAGGACCACCACATTAAGACAATTGTGGGTTCTCCCTTGTCTATCAATGTCTCCAAGTCTTCTATGGTTAGAGGCCATTGTTCAAAGGCAGAATAGCCAACCTTACGAGCCGAATATCCCGTGATATTACTATCAGGAATTTCATCACCTTGTGAGATGCTCATATTGCTAAAATGAGCTGCCCTCAACAACTCATCCGTAAACGTTACATAAGGATAGGTTCTTGCTACATCAGCAATTTCCGCTTGAGGAACATCTTCTCCATAATAATCAAAGACCATTTCCAAAGCTGCTGGACCACAGTAGTAGCTCTTATTCTGATAGTGAAACGGCACAGGGAGATATGCAGCAGAGTTACTGACTTCAATGTTGGATTCGTCGAGGCGTTTTCCACATGCAACAAATTGAGAGAAAGTGGCGGAAATAGGTAGCATTACCATTATGGATGAAACGAGAATAAAGAAAACAAGTTTCCTACTCATGAAGCATCATTTATTATATTCTCTGTTTCAGTTTTTATGGTTTATGGACAAATCTTCAACTGAATTCTAAACAACCTATCTAAGATATCTAAAAAAGCAAAAAATTTCATGTGGTGCCCAAGACTTCGATCATAGTATTTCTCAACTTTTCAGCCGCCCCTTCAACTTCCATGCTCAAGCCTTCACCAAAATCAGTCACTTTAGGCTGCACAATTATCAAGGCGATTCTAGCACCTACTGTTTTTTCCAGATACTCACAAAATATTCTAAGTGGAAGAGCATGCGTTGAAATTGCAGTAGTTTGTGAACCTAAAACCTTGCTTGATTCCACAAACTTTGCATCGCCCGGCTCTAGCCCAAGCAGTCCAGCGTCGATGACTAGAATGTGGGTGGGATTAAACTTAGTTATGGGTTCAATGAAGCTTTCTGGAACCGTTTCACTTTCAATAAGCATCACCCGCTTAGAAACTTTACCTTTCAAACCTCTGACTAATTCCACACCTACAAAGTCGTCTCTACGCAGTTCATTGCCAATCCCGACGACAACAATCCTCTTTGCATTCTTCAGCCATTTCCGCAACGCATCCCCGACATCCCCTGACTTGTTCACTAGTAGCCACCTCAGACAATCTGTCTAAGCAACTTCTTCCGAAGCGCCTTCAACGTTCCAGAAACGGCAACGACACGAATTACAGCACGTTTTCCGTTAATCTCTGTAACAGCAGCAACAGCCGCTCTAACCAAGTCCAATGCCTTATGCGAACATCTGACAATCGCAACTTTTTTCTCGTCGTTACACTTTACCAGAGACAAAGCAGTTTGACTGGCACCAAATTCGCCGAAAAGCTGATACACCATACTCCAAATTGCGTTCATCAAATCTCTTTCATCAAAGGGCTGGTCGCTCTCAGCCTTCAAAGCCAAATAGCGCCTTCTTAGCTGCCGCAGTTCCTTCCCCTCCGTACCACACGTATACTCCTCGCTACATAACTCGAGTCAAGCTTCTTTCTGTTACGCTCAACAATACCCAGAGGCGTAATAGAAACCGCATTCAAAGCAGCTACGCTGTCCATCCCAAACAACACAGCAATACTCGCAAAATCGTGAGGTCCACGCAACTGAAAAGAATCAACCGCACCACCACTAATTACGACAGGAACACCAAGCTTCTCAGCAATTGCCGCCTCTCTTCGCAAACAAGAAAGAAGACGCACCCTAGAAAAACCAGCAGACCTAAGAATTAACGCCATGTCAATCTCAAAAGCAGCAGCACCCTGAGAAGCCAGTCTTGCCTCAGCATAATCAAAAAACCGTTCACGCGGATTACGAGAAGGAAAAACAACAAAATCAACTCGATGATCCTTAGCTGCCTGCCTAGCAACCGATTTTGAAAAACAGTTCACAGATACCAGTTCGAATTTTCGCCGAAATTGTCTCAGACTTTTCAATAGTTCACCTGATGATTTCGGCGTTAAGTCAATTCTCATGGCAAAATCAACACGGTAGTTTCTGCAAATTTTCCGTAAGAAACGGATTGTGTCCGGTTTAACTTTTGGAGGCAGAGAAACTCCTACTAAGCTGTAGCCTAGATCTGATGCTTTTGATACTATTTTCTCTATCTGTTCTCTCCTGTCCAGATTTGGTTGTAAGTGGAGGTCGGCAAATTGTTTCATGGCATTATCCCTAACTCTCGGCAGATTTCAACAATGTCCTTCTTTCTGAAGTGGATACGAATATGAATAGGGTCGGCTTTGTGAAGTGTAAATTCGTCCTCAAATGCTGCTTGTTTGTCAAGACGGAGATATAAGTTACTTTTCTCCACAAACATGTCTGACTCTCTAAGCATTGTTTCTTTATCCAACATGCTGAGACAGGTGGCAAGCTTTTCGACAAAAGCCTTTATTATCTCTTCGTCTTTTACCCTTGTTTCAAAGAGAATTATAGGATTGCCATAATGACCCTTCAAAGCGTCTTTTTTGAATATTACTTCTTCGATGCGATTCACTGGAAACAGGTTGTACACTGCTTTTTTTACCTTTTCCGAGTCTTCGGTTGCGTGAACTGAGAAGCGGATATCTATGTATACTATGGGAAGCTTCAACTCTTGCTACCTCAGTATTGTTGTCTTCAAGAGGTTTTTTTCTTTGCCTTGGGATTACTTTTTTTTAACTGCCGCTTAATCAGTTTAACATTTTCACCGTGAACCGTTCGTCTTCTCACGTCAACGGGCAACCCGACGTGTAAAGCTTGCTTAAGACTGATGCCCGCCTTTTTCAGTTCCTCTCTGCTGAAACCTCTTCCTTTACGCTTTTCACCACTCTTTTTACGAACAATCAAACGATTTCGCAAAGCCATTTGTTCACACTCTCAACTGCAAAATTCTTTGCAAGGCTTCCTTAGAAGATTTACTGCAAAGCTAATAAAACTATGTTATTAATGAGTATTCATTCGAATATTCAAAAAGGCTGAGCAAAGATGTATCTCTGGCGCCTGCTAAAACCTGAAACACGTAACGCTTTCGCTAACATGGCAGTTGACGAGGCTATATTGCGAGCGAGAATTGAAGAAAAAGTACCCAACACTTTACGGTTTTTCCGTTGGCATCCCTCAGCTGTGTCTATCGGGCGTTTCCAAAACATTTTCAACGAGGTTAACTTGGGAAACTGCCGAATCCACGGCTTAGATGTGGTTAGGCGTATATCTGGCGGAGGCGCGGTTTATCATGACTCGGAAGACGAAATCACTTATAATGTTGTCGTGAAACAGGAGGATTTAGGAACAGATGACGTTGCAGAGGCTTACAGGTACATTTGCAACGGGCTGATTGAAGCTGCTCACATTCTCGGTGTAGACGCCGAATACAACAAGGGCAAAATTAGACAGTGCCCTAACGTGACCGTTAAAGAGCGAAAGTTTTCAGGAAGCGCTCAGGCTCACAAGAGAGGCGTAATTCTTCAACACGGCACACTTTTGATGAATGTTGACTTGGAGAAAATGTTCACATTCCTCAAAGTTCCTTGGAAAACCCCTTCTGTAGACCTGATAAGCATCGCTGCGAGAAAGATTACGTCGATCGCAGATGAGTTAGACACCTGTGTATCAATTGATCGAGCTTATGAAGCCTTGACTGTAGGATTTGAGAAAGCTCTTGGCATCCAATTTGTAGAAGAAAGCTTAACGAGTTATGAGTTAAATCTTGCGCAAAGGCTGAAAGAACAAAAATTTGCGACTCGCGAATGGAATTTTGAAGGCAAAGCCAGCCTTTAAGCCCCAAACCAGTCAGTTAGCTTCATGTCTTTTTCCAATTTTACATCCATTGATTCGAAGGTTTGTTCAAGAGCGGTTGTTAAGTTACGAACGTAATCCTCCACATTAATCTCAGCCAAACTCTTCACATGACTAACTGGTTTCACCGTGAAGGTTCTGCCTTTGTAGTTGAAGGGCTTAACCTTTATGAAATGAACAATGTCTCGGCGACCCAGCTTTTCGCCAGCGTCAATCTGCTGCAAAGCGCACTGATAAGGCTGAGGCATAATCTTTGTTTTGCCTACTCTTTCATTTGGATCATAATAAAGTTGCACCGAATAAACAAGGTCTTCAAGGTTCACCTCATGTTCCCGCAGTTTCTTTATACCCTCATGAACAACAGCAACAATTTCCTTTTTAGCTAAAACATACTGTTCCATGTTTCTCACGTAGCTAAGCACTTTGACGCAGTCGCGGAAAATCTGTTGAATGAACTTTGGTGCGTTAGATTTTATTGCTGTTAAGCCTTTCAAGTCTGGAGTGCCGTCTTTTGTTATGCCGAAATATGCTTTTTTGGCCTTTGGCAATACGCAGATTGCGTATTGTTTTTCTATGGCTAGATCGAGGTTCAATTGTTTCTTGATAGTGTCGATTAGGGTTTGCACTTGCGATGGTTTGGGGTTGTCTAAGAAAACGGAGTCGGTGTCGCCATAGGTTGGGTGCATTCCGTTCTCTTTTGCGATTTTCCACGTGGTCTGCAGTGCCCACCGACCGTAGCCAGTCATAGATTCTGCGAGGGGTGGGCATGCAACTCCGTGGATGCGGACGGTTACGCCGTAGCTGGAAACGCTTATCAGCTTGAGTAGTTTTGATGCTGCTTTTGCCAAGTGTCTTTCTTCCTCGGAGAGAGAAGCATTGTTAGATAGAGGTTTAAACCAGCGGATTCTTAGGTCTTTCAGTGCCCCTATTAGTAGGGAGTAGAAGCCTTTTCGTTTCGTGCAAATGTGATGTTCTATTTCAGAAATCTTGTTGGTTTTGCATTCTTCGTGCGGGCAGTCTACTGTTTCGTAGGAGAGGTTGTAACTGTCTATGCAGCTTGGATAGAGGCTTTCGAAGTCGCAGACAACCGTGTTGAAGTATACTCCTGCTTCTGGCTCGATTGTGAGGGCGCCTGGAACCCTGTGGGTTTTTTGTCCTCTTCGCAGCTCTGTTGATGTTGGAATGAGGATGTTGTTTTTGTTCAGATAAGTGTAGATCATGGATTTTATCCAGTCGCTCACTCTTCGACTAGCGTGGGCTTCTGGAACAGGGATGTTAGCTATTCTCGCAAGCAAAAAGGCGAGATAGATTTGTTCTGTAGCATTTTCCTGTTTTTCTTTGCCGCCCAACAAGTCTAGGTCAATTTCTGGGACTGGCTGATGGCAAAGGTTGAACCATTCTTTGATCTGCGCGTATTTTTGCGGGGTTGTCTTCCTCTCTTGAGCAAAAGCTTTGTCAAATTGTTGTTTCAAGCCTTGCGGCGCATCTTTAACAGCTACAAAGTTGCTGCCGTGTTGAGTGTAAGGGGCGCCAAAAACTAAGCCGTTATCGTAAATGTAGCTTCGGCCGTACTCGATTTCGCTTTTCCAGACATTCCTAAACTGTCCTTGTATTTTTTTAAGGAATGACGGAGTCCAAGCTTTGACTTTTGCAAGCTGCACCACTTCATCAGTGAATAGGTTTCGTTTTTTAACAAGTTCCACTTCGCCCTGAACGCTTGCTACTGCTTCTTCTTCGTCTTTTGACAGAGGATGGGTCGTCAAGAAGTAGGGTTTATACTGGCTGGTTGTGAAACTTTGGATTTCTTTGCTAGAAGAGTCGTAAAACTCAAGCTTAATTTCACGATTTGCATCCGTGAAGCTTACGTTCCATAGGAATAGCATCTTGCTTCTAATAGATGTCTAAGGATGCTCTCAGTAAAAACTCTTATGAAGAAAAACTTCTGCGGCTATTGAAACGATGGGGTCACTATTATATTTCCAGGGGAACTTTCAATCTAACTCTTTATGGTCTTATGTTCACCTTTTAAGAAATCTTTCTTCGTTTCGTCTCATTATTTGTGCGTACTCGTCTTCTAGGTTCATTTTTAGAGCCATTGAGCCTTGCATGACGAAAACGAAAATGTCGACGAGCTCCTTCTTTAAGGTAGCAACGTCAAGAGGTTGTTTGTCTCTTAGAAACTTTTTCCTAACCCTAGAAATCTCCCCTAACTCGTCAACCATTACAAGAGTAAAGTGTTCCATGAAAGCCACGATTTCTTCTGGAGTTTCGCACTTTTCGAAGCTATTCCAGTCCACCTGTCTATCAAAACTTTTTTGAATTTCGAAAATTTGTTTAAGTTCCAAATCTAACTTCTCACACGCTGAAAAGTCGTTTAAGAGGGCATAAAAAATTTCTGCGCAAGTCTTTTAAGTGAACCTGCAACAAAAATGTTTACTAGAAGGAGCCATTTTAGATGAAGAAAAAGCTGATGGATATTCTGGCTTGCCCCATCGACAAATACTACCCCCTTGAGCTTCACGTTTTTGAGGAGAAAGAAGAAATCGTTGAAGGATTAATCATCTGTCCAAAATGTCTGCGTTGGTATCCCATTCGCGATGAGATTCCTGAAATGTTGCCAGACGAACTTCGCGACGAAAAAGACGAACTCCCCTTCTTGAAGAAGTGGAAAGGCAAAATTCCCAAGAAAATCGTTTCTGAAGGCAAACCGTTTAACTTGGAAGCAAAAGCCAAAAAGAAAGGCTAAGTCACGTTTTGTCAAACTTCAGCTTTATGGCACTGCCTTTTTCAGAAGATTTTATGGCTGCTTCAGCGATCACTAAAGCCTTTAACCCATCGACACCCGTGACCTCTGGTTCCTCATTTCTAAGTATGCTTTTCGCAAAGTGTTGCAACTCCAACTTTAACGGTTCTCTCCACTCGTACCGCGGCTTCAACGTTTTCTCTGAAGTTTCCACAGTTATCTCTTGCTTCAGATAATCCAGCGACATAATAGCACCGCTACCCGTAAGCGTTAAATTCCTAATCTTATCGGGTGTTAGCCAGTTTGCTTCAATAAAAGCCGTTTTCCCACGCTTAAAAGTAAGCATTATTTGGGCATAGTCTTCAAATTTTGTGTGCTTCAGATTTCCAACTCTTGCGTAAACCGTTGTTGGGTCATCTTCAAAGATCTTTCGCATAACATCTATCTCGTGGATTGCGTAGTCTTTTACAACTCCTACGTCACCGATTCTTTCAGGCCATTGTGAAACCCGTTTTGCGGTAGCTGAGACGAGCTCGCCGATTTCCCCTTTTTTCAATATGTCTTTAGCTCGCTGGACGCCTGGATTGAATCTCTCTATGAACCCCACCATCAAATGCATGTTCTCTTGTTTTGCGAAATCCACGATTTTCCTTGCTTCTCTGATTGTGCTGGCTAACGGCTTTTCAACCAGCGCATTTTTTCCAGCTTTTAACGCTCTCATGGCTTCAACCGCGTGGGTTGTCGTCCACGTGCAGATGCTAACTGCTTCAATATCTTTTCGTTTCAGCAATTTTCGACTGTCACTGTACGCTTCGACACCATCGTATTGTCCGGCAATGGTTTTCGCTCTTTCTATGTTTACGTCGCAAACCGCCACAAGTTCTGTCTCCGAGAGTTCACTGAATACTCTCACGTGGTTTTTACCCCAGAACCCAACGCCTATAACTGCCACACCAAGCTTACTCATTTTGTCCAAACTCCCCTGCCTAAGCCACGATATACAAACCCATATTCCTCTGCCTTAACTGGGTCTATTACGTGACCAAGGTCTACTATTGCAGGCGACTTTTTCGCCAAGAACTTAATTTTTTTCAAGTTCAATCGTTCGAATTTCGAATGCCCTGCTAGAACAATTATGCAGTCCGTTCCTTCAACTGCCTTTGACAATTTTTCTCCTTTAAAGCCAAGCTCTGTCAACTCTTTCTGGGAAAAGAATGGGTCGTAAACCTGTACTGTCCTCACCTTCTTTTTTAGAAGATTAATAATGTTCTTAATCAAAGCTCTAGGCCGTTCTTTTACGTTTGGGCGTCGAGAAATCCCTAAAACCGAAACTTTTGCTCTCCTCACCGTCTTACCACAAACCTTCAGCGCATCCTTAACCAAGCGAAACGCGTAATCCACAACTTCGTCATTTATCTTTCCAGCTAAAAGCATCAAACGAGGGTTCAAGTTTACGTTTTCAGCCTCTTCTAGAAGCAGATAAAAATCTCTTCGAACCGCACCATCTGTTATGCCGGGCAATGGCAAATAAAATGCAGCGTCTTTGTTGGCAACTTTCAAGATTTCAAGAAAGTCTATTTTAAGTTTTTCACAGAGGAAGGCAAGTTCATTTGCCAAAGCTAGATTGGTCTCGCTGTACACGTTTTGGAAAAGATTTACTGCTTCAGCGGTTTTTATACTGCTGACTTTCAGAATCTCCGACTTAGAAATTCTGTTTAACACTAGGCTTGCTGTTCTTAGGCTTGGTTCATCAATGGCGCCCACGACTCTTAAGGAGTTAGAAAGTTTGCTCAATCTTTTCTGCGAGTTTGCTTTAATGGGACTAGACGCTAAACTAAAATCTAAGCCAGCCTTTAGCCCAGATGTTTTTTCGAAAATCTCACACATAGAGCCTTCGACAGTCCCGGGCCCTGTTGCGCTGACAAAAAGAACTAGAGAGCCTTTTTTTAGGCCTATACCTACCTCTTTACACGTCTTTTCTAAAAGTGAATAGTCTGGTTTTTTCTTTCCGTCAACTGCTATTTGGGTAGCGATAACGATGATGTCGCTTTCAGATGCTGCTTTTCTAGCATCCGAAGATGCTGTGAAGACGCCTTCTTTCATATATTTTTCTAACGTTCGATAGGTTCTCTCTTTAAAAAAAGGAGATTGCCCCTTCTTTAGCGATTTAAGTATGTGCGGATTTGCGTTTACACCTACTACTTTGAATCCCGCGTCTGCAAAAAGACAAGCATGAGGAATACCAATATTGCCACATTCAATAATGCTGACTGTGTAGTTTCTGCATTTTTCGAAGCTGTCGATGTCTTCTTCTTGAACGTTCATTACGCTGGGCATTTTTTTCACTTATACGAGGTATTTATCTGTGCAGTAACGTTTGTAGGTCTGAAGTCTTATCTGAATTTTAGGGGTTTATGATTTGTTGCAGTTTTCGCTTATATTCTTTAACTAGTTTGGACGCTTTTTGTCTTTTTTCTGCTTCGGCGTAAAATCGGTATACGGGTTCGGTTCCGCTTGGTCTTATAAGAATAGAGCTTTTGTCTGGAAACCACAATTTTACGCCATCAATTGTTTCAGGGTTCAAGTGCTTGACCTTTACAACCAGTTTTTTCAGCACCAGCGTTTTCTGTTCATTTGGACATTCCATCCTGTCTTTTTCAAGATGGTAACGGGGTAATTCGTTCAGTAATTGGGAAAGTTTTCTGCCAGTCTTCGCCATTATGTTCAAGATTAGCGCAGTGGTCATTGCAGCGTCTCGCACTGGTTGATGAGGACCATAAAATACGCCTCCGTTTTCTTCTCCTCCAAGCTTTGCTTTCAGCTTCTTCATAGTGTATGAAACGATGGTGCTGCCGACTTTGACCCAAACCAGCTTGCCACCATATTTTTCTGCAACATCCTTGACCACCTGTGAAGAGCTTACCGGTGTAACAATTGTTTCTCCGCGGTTTGTTTGTAGGAAGTCTTTTTCTATGAGGGCGAAGGTGCGGTCTCCCCATTGTATTTCCCCTTTTTCGTCTACGAAGATGGAGCGGTCTGCGTCGCCGTCGAAAGCTACTCCGAAGTCCGCTCCAACTGCCTTCACTGTTATTGCAAGGTCTTGTAGGTTTTCAGGTATGGGTTCTGGTGGTCTATTGGGGAATGCTCCGTCGATGTTTGCGTTTATTGTGGTGACCCGGCATCCTAGTTCTCTAAGCAGGTATGGAGTTACTAAGCCGCCTACGCCATTGGCAGCGTCCACCACAACATGGTAATGCTTTTTCCCTATAGTAGCTGCATCAGCATGCTTTTTTACAGCTTCCTTGTATTCGTCCAAGACTCTAAGTAAAACGTGTCTCTGCCCAACTCTACGCCAGTTAACATGATTCACCTTGTTTTCAAAGAACAGACTTTCGATTTTAACCTCTTGCTGTCTTGAGATTTCTACGCCGTCTTCCGCCATCACCTTTATTCCATTATATTCTGGTGGATTGTGGGAGGCGGTAATCATGACACCGCCCCTAATCTGGTGATTTTTAACTGCATATTGAATGCAGGGCGTGGGGGCCATTCCGGCGTCATAGACGTCACATCCTGTTGAAATCAGCCCACTTGTGACAGCGTTTGCGAGCATGATGTTGCTGATTCTGCCGTCGTATCCTAAGAGGATTTTGCCTTGTTTGAAGAAGGTGCCTATGGCTTCCGCAATTTTTATTGCAAACTCGGGCGTTAACTCTTTGTTAACTACTCCGCGGATGCCGTTTGTTCCGAACAGTCGTCTTGGCTTTTCCATTTCTATTCTTCTCTTTTACATTACGCATCTAGGTGTAAGTATGTTTTCGGAGATTTCTTTCGAGGGGCAGATCTTGACGTCGTGAGTGAGGGTTATATTGTCTCGAATTACGGTGTTGTCCCCTATTAAGCATCCTTTTCCAATTTTCACCTTTCTTCCAACAATGACAGATTCACCTATTATTACTCCCTCGATAGTTGTAAGGTCTGAGATTATAGTGTGAGGGAAAATTATCGAATCTTTTATGTGAACTTCTTTTCCTACAGAAACCTTTTTTCCAAGAGAGACGTTTGGGCCTATAATTGATTTTTCACCAATAGAAACGCCTTCTCCAATTGCCACTGCTTCCTTGATTTCTGTTTTCTTTCCCTTTTTCGCTTTCGCAGAATTGCTGCTCGTTTCCATTCCTGCTTCAAGCCAAAGCCTGTTGGCTTTAATGTAGTCTGCTGGCTTTCCGACGTCAACCCACAAGCCTTTAATCTCGTGACCGAAAAGCTCTCCCTCCTTCGCAAGCTTTGGAAATATTTCCCGCTCTATGGAGCATCGTTTACCTACGGGAATATAATTTAAGATGCTTGGCTCTAGGACATAGATGCCCGCGTTTGCTAGGTTGCTTGGCGCTTTCTTGGACGGTTTTTCTACAAATCTTGTAATTCGATTCTTCTTTGTTAGTTTTACTACTCCGTAATGGCTTGGGTCTTCAACTCTGCGGAGTGCTATGGTTGCTATACCGTTGTTTTTTTTGTGTTCTTTCATGATTTCTGAGTAATTAGAATCAGTTAGGATGTCGCCGTTCAACACGAAGAAAGGCGCTTTTCTTCCCAGTAGCTTTTCAGCCTGTTTTATGGGTCCTCCGGTTCCTAATGCCCCTTGAGACAGGTGGGCGGTTTTAGGTTTTGTTGGGGCGTCTCTGGAGTAGTGGAGCTTTATTCCATGTTTTGACTTTCCGCAGGCCCGTTCAAGGGCATCTGCCATAAAGTTGACAGCTAGTACTGCTTCATTTACGCCGTTTTCTGCTAGTCTTTCAAGCGTTATGTCGAGGAGTGGTTTGTTGGCTATTGGAAAGAGGAGTTTTGGTCTTGTGCAGCTTAGGGGACGTAGTCTTGTTCCGAAGCCCCCTGCCAAGATTAAAGCTTTCAATGTTCTCTTCGTTCTCCGAATAGAGATTTAGATTCTGTAATACTTAACTAAAAACTTTGTCAAAACATTAGACTCATCAACATACTTAATCCGTTGCTTTTAATTCCGTTCCTTTACATGTGCCAGTTGACTCCTAGAATCAGTTAACTCTCACGTCTTAGGTAAAGAAAAGGTTGAAGGTTAATCGTCAAAGCTCTTTCACGAGAATTCATGTATACTAGTCTGTTGCTATGAGCCTTCTTAGGGCATAAGGACAGCACAGAACCTCGGTTTCAACTGTTTCCAAGTATTCCAACAGCTTAGATTTCAGTAGTTCTAGAGCTTGTTTGTTTTGTTGTATTTGTTTTACATGGAAATCTTCGATTTCGAAGATTTTGTCCTGTGGGTGCAGTATCATAGCTGCGATGATTTGTTTGTTGTCGGGTTCAACTACGTAGCAATGTTGAGGCACGATTTCTAGATGATCTAACGTGTGTTGTCTGGCTTCTATGTAACCTTTCTCTTGGTCAGTAACATGGTCTAGAGCCACCATCTCCGCAACCTCATCTACGTCTTTTACTTGCATATTACGAATTCTCATCGTTCAATATCACCCCCTAAAGAAACTATTTAAAAATCTCTCTCAAGGAAATGCTCTATGCAGTGAGCCTAAAAAGCCCAAGCAAACTTCATTACATTGACTGTAAGGATTTCATTCAAATCGCCCCCAACAGGACGACGCAAAATTAATAGTTAAAACCACTATATAAAAACTCAGACAAACATCTTAGCTTACCTAATGAATGACTTTGTTCGTTAATCTCCTTTGTATTCCGGAATAATCTCTTTAATGCTCTGTTCCTCTTCCTTCAATTCTTCATCCAGTTCTCTCCAGAACTTAGCTGCCTTTGCAAAGCCTTCTTCACCGAGTTTTCGCCCAGTCTCTGTGTAGAAATTCTTTCGTGGACCTTTTCTCCCGCTGCCTATTTTCATCATCTTTTTTATTGTAAATTTCTCTTCGGCTATGAAGTAATGGAACACCCGAGCAACTCCAACGTTTCTACACGCACAAGAGAGTACATTCACATCATAAACTACGTTGGCTTCAAGAGTTTTTGGTTCCTCTAATCCTCTTTGTCCATGAGAACGTATGCAATGTATTATCTCTTCAGTTCCTCTTTTCGTGAAACCAGAGTTTTTGAGATATTTTGTCGCAACTTCTACACCCGAGGCATGGTGATCTTTTCCCTTCGCAGAATAGAGTCTACCGATGTCATGTAGTAACACGCTTGCTAGAACAACTTTCATGTTGGCTCCTTCTGTTTCACCTATGATTACACCTCTGGCGAGATCACGAAGTATGTGGTTCCAGTTATGATGCACAAGTCCTCTATTGGAGAAGTCGTTTCTCACAATTTCATATAACGCTTTCAATTCAGCAAACTTTGACAGATAATCGTTAAGCCTCATTTCTTCACTACTCCTGTTGTGAGGTGAACTGGCAGATTAGGTTTTTTATTCCCATTCTATCGTTGCGGGTGGCTTGTGGGTAACGTCATAGACCACTCTGGTCACTTTAGGTATCTCATTCGTTATCCTAGAGGAAATCCTTTCAAGAACCTCGTGTGGAATCTTTGCAAAACTAGCGGTCATGGCTTCTCTACTTTCAACAATCCGCACCGCCACCATGCAGCCATACGCTCTAGAATCTCCTTTAACCCCCGTGCTTTTGGTATCTACAAAAACCGCAAAATACTGCCACAACTCATCCGCTAAACCAGCATCTTCAATTTCTTCGGTAACTATCCTGTCCGCCTTTCTTACAATGTTCAGCTTGTCTTCTGTGACCTCGCCTATTATTCTCACAGCCAAGCCAGGTCCTGGAAAAGGTTGCCTCTTAACAATTTCATCTAGCAATCCCAACTTTCTGGCAACTTTCCGCACCTCATCTTTATATAAATCTCTTAAGGGCTCGACAACTGTTTTGAACTCCATTTTCGTCGGCAACCCTGCAACGTTGTGATGAGTCTTTATCTTGTCTGAGAATTTCCGAAACCCTGATTCAATTCTGTCTGGGTAGATTGTTCCCTGCAAAAGGTACTCTGCGTCAACCTTTCTCGCTTCTTCCTCGAAAACGCGAACAAACTCTTCGCCAATAATCCTACGTTTCTGCTCCGGGTCGATTACGCCTTGGAGTTTTTGTAAAAATCTCTGTCGAGCATCAACGGCTATAAAGTGTATATCAAATTTTTGGAACGTGGTCTTGACAAATTCTGGTTCGTTTTCACGCATAAAACCATGATCTACGAATACGGCTGTCAAGTTTTTGCCTATGGCTTTGGCGGCTAGAGCTGTTGCGGTGCTAGAGTCTATGCCACCACTTAACGCCACTATTACTCTACTATCGCCTATCAATTTTCTTGTCTCGTCTATAGCTTTTCCTATAAAGTCTTCCATTGTCCAGTTTGGCTGGCACTGACATACTTCAAAGAGAAAGTTCTTCAGCATTTTCTCTCCGTTTTCTGTGTGAACTACCTCAGGGTGCCACTGCAACCCGTAAATGGGGCTTTTCTTGTGGCGGAAGGCAGCAACTGGGCAGTTCTCGGTATGAGCTAAGGGTTCATATTCGTTTGGGAGACCATAAACCGTGTCGCTGTGGCTCATCCAAACCTTTTCTTGATTGCTTAAACCTTTCAACATGCCGACAGGTTTGTCTATTGTTGCGTAGGCGATGCCGAATTCTCTTTTCTCTGCAGGCTTGACTGATCCTCCTGTGATGTGGGCTATTAGTTGATGCCCATAGCACAGTGCCAAAACTGGCAGATTCAAATCGAGGATTTTTGGGTCAATTTTGAGGGCATGCGGTTCAAAAACGCTCTGGGGACCGCCAGATAAGACAAGACCTTTAGCGTTGACTTTTTTTTGCCAATTTTCTATTTCAGCAGGCGAGATATCGGGGGAAACTATTTCTGAGTAAACATTGTTTTCTCTTATTCGTCTTGCTATTAAGTGGCAGTATTGACCGCCGAAGTCTAAGACTAAGACTGTGTCAACTCTCATGTCAATTCCTATCTTGATTATTTATGGTAGTGAGGAAAGGCTTAGTTACTTTACTGTTACGGTTTTATGCGAAAAGGTATTTTTCAATCTCCCATGGTGTAATTTCTGCAGTTTCTTCTGACATGTGGTTTTCGTATTCTTTCCATTCTCTCAACTTCAGCTCAGCGTAGGTTTGCGCGTTTTCTTTCCCCAAGGCTTGCATGCATATGTCATCGCTTTCCCATGTCTCTAATGCCTCCTTTAATGAGGCGGGTAGTTTTTCTATACCCAGTTTTTTGCGTTCAGCTTCTGTTAAATGATATGTGTTTGCTTCAACAGGGTCGCCTGGGTCAATTTTCCGCTTTACTCCGTCCATCCCGGCTTTAAACAAGACTAGGTAAGCTAGATAAGGGTTACAAAGTGGGTCTGGACACCTGAACTCTATTCGCACTTCGTTTTCTTTACTTTGAAAGTCTTCTGGTATACGGACGAGTGCAGAACGATTGCTTCTGCTCCAAGCCAGATATACAGGTGCTTCGTATCCTGGCAACAATCGTTTATAGCTGTTAACAGTTGGTGCAACGATTGCAGCTAACGCCTCTGCATGGGTTAGTAGTCCACCTGTGAAGTATCTACACATTTGGCTGGTTTTTGCATAGCCATCCTCATCATAGAACAAGTTTTTGTTCTTGCTGAACAAGCTAAGATGAACATGCATGCCGTTGCCAGCCTTACCTATCCAAGGTTTTGGCATGTATGTCGCTGTCCAACCATATTTTTTGTGGGCGATAGCTTTTGACACATATTTGTGTTTCAAGATGTTGTCTGCGGTGGCAACTGGGCCTGCGTATTTGAAAGTTATTTCGTTTTGGGCCGAGCCAACCTCATGCTGCTGTCGCTCAACCTTAAGTCCCATTTCTGATAGTGCATCACAGAGGTCCATGCGGTATTGCTCTGTTAAATCTCGGCCGGGGAGAATGTCGAAGTAGCGTGGGTTTTCCTTAATGTGGTTTTCAACGGGTTCTACGATGCCGTCATGGGTCTTAACTAGATAGAATTCAAGCTCTGCTGCTGCAGTTGGAGTGTAGCCTTTTTCTTGCAGTTTTTGAGCGTATTTTTGAAGCATATATCGAGAATCGCCAGTGTGCGGACTGCCGTTAGGCCATTTGATTTTGCATATTGTCGTGGCAACGTTGTGGTTGTATATGTAGTGTGGTAGCATGGCGAGGGTTGCTGGGTCTGGCTGCATTACCATGTCGCTTTTTTCTATAGAAGCAAATCCGTAGATGCTTGAGCCATCGAATCCGACACCGTTGGAAAGGGCGTTTTCTATTTCAGTAGCTGAAATTGTTCTTCCTCTGAAGTTTCCTTGTATATCTATGAAGTGGAGGATGACGTATTGCGTTTTGTGTTTTCTCAGATTTTCAACACACTCTTTCACATCTTCCTTGAAAGTCATAGAGTTCTGCTCCACCTGTTTAACAAAGCTTTTATTTCCTGCAAGAATTTAACCCTTTTCAGAGCTTTTCTATACAAATGTCTTATAAAGAACCTATTGCGTTGTGTATTTGTGGAAATTCTGAGAGGTGCACATGTGATGGATGAGACAGATGTCAGAATATTGGAGTTGTTGTTGGCGGATGCAAGACTTTCAAGTCGGCAAATTGCAAGGCGACTCGGCGTCTCTGTGGGGACAGTTCTGGGAAGAATAAAGAGAATGGAGAGGGGAGGAGTAATTAAGGGATATTCTGCGATTTTAGATCATGAGAAACTTGGTTATGAATTGACTGTTGTAACTGAGGTTGTAGTGGCAAAGGGTAAGCTTCTGGAGATGGAGAGAGAAATTGCTAAATGGCCTAACATTTGCTGTGTTTATGACGTAACCGGGCAAACTGATGCTTTCGTTATTGCCAAATTTTATAATCGAGAAGAATTGAGTGCTTTTACTAAACGTTTGCTTTCGTTGCCACTAGTTGAACGAACAAATACACATTTGGTCCTGACAACAGTAAAGGAAAACTTGAACATGATCTAAATCCTTCTGCGTGAGAGGTTTGCACGTTTATACAACCTCTCCGGCCTAGACTAGCCTATGCGTAAAACACGAACAGAACGTTTAAGGAACTCCAATAATTCGGTTGGCTCCTTTAAAAGAGCGATATGCATTTAAGGCTATAAAAGCGATATGTACAGACAAACATAATGGTGACGAAAAAATGAACCTTGGCACATGGGGAACAGTCATAATAGTTGCAGCCATAGCCTCAGTAGCCTCAGTTGGAAGCACCACCCTATACTATAACATGACAACAAGACAAACACTAGTCGTAGCCACAACCACCAGCCTCTTCGACACAGGACTACTGGACGAAGTGGAAATCCAATTCGAAGCAAAACACAACATCGACGTCTACTTCGTTTCAGTCGGAACAGGCATAGCCATCCAATTCGCCCAACGAGGAGACGCAGACATGATACTGGTACACTCACCTTCAAGCGAACTTACATTCCTCGAAGGCGGCTACGGCGTCAACAGAAAAATCATCGCATACAACTTCTTCGAAATAGTAGGTCCTGAAACAGACCCTGCTGGAATTAGTAGCCTACTCCCAATTGAAGCATTTTCAAAAATTGTTTCTGCTGGAAGAAACTCTGCAGCATTGTGGATTTCAAGAGGAGACAATTCCGGGACTCATTCAAAGGAAAAAGCTCTGTGGACGGAGGCTGGTTTTAACTGGACAGAAATAAGAGACGAAACAAGCTGGTTCATAGAAACTGGTTCTGGTATGGGAAACACTCTAAAAACAGCAAACCAAATGTACGCCTACACTTTTGCTGACATTGGAACATTCCTCGCGTACAGCAACGCTGACCCAAACTTAGTACCTAACCTTACTGAACTCGTAATTCAAGGGCAACAACTGCTTAACGTTTACAGTGCAATCGTTGTGAAACAAACATTTCATTCACAAGCAAACTTCGAAGGGGCAATCACGTTTTTAAAATACTTAACATCCGAAGAGGGACAACAACTAATCGAAGAATATGGGATAAACAAATATAGACAAAGCCTGTTCCATCCAGCAGTAAATCTCCTAAAAAACAACACAGATCCAACAATAGTACAGATGATCAAAGACTACGCCTTCTTTGATGATTCAGAGTGTCCGCCTAAATACAGAAATGGGCATCTTGAACTTTACAGCTGAAATTAACTGACTCCATGGGCTGACAAATCATGAGAAAGGCAGATGCTATTCCTATTCTGATTATAGTCTTTTTCTTAACTATCTTCTTAGTGCTCGTATTTTTGGTAGAAGAGTTTACTGAAGGTTTTGGAGAGGCCATTCGGCTTATAGCTTCAAGTGACCCTGAAATCCTTAGCATAACTTTACGGTCCATCTACATCTCAGGAACCGCTACCGTCTTGTCGATTTTGTGGTGTGTTCCAATAGGAGTTGCGCTGGGTCTTAGCAGCTTTGTGGGAAAACGTTTCATAAAAGGTCTGTTCAACGCGCTACTAGGAATACCTACAGTTGCTCTCGGCTTGATTCTGTATCTCCTGTTTTCAAGCTCTGGGCCTCTTGGCTCCCTGAATCTGTTCTTAAATCCTTTAGGAGTCTCCATAGGGCAAGCTATTCTGATTACCCCTATTATAATAAGTTTCATAACAAGCGCCGTAGAAGCGGTTGACCCTGACATAAAAGATTTAGCAAAGACGTTAGGTGCTTCGGAAACTGAAGCGTCCTTTATGGTTCTGAAAGAATCGACTTCGGGAGTTGTATTAGCTGTTGTAGCTGGTTTCAATAGAGCGATTGCCGAGTTAGGAGTTGTTTTAATGATTGGGCAAAACCTTCGTGGACGAACAAGAGTTTTAACTGCTACAATTGCCTTAGAAACTACGCGTGGAAACATTGCAGTGAGTATAGCACTGGCGATAATATTGCTCACTATTGTCTTGTCAATAAGCCTCCTTACAAATTTGGCACAGAGGCGGTTAAAATGAGTGTCTTAGCCGAATTGGAGCATATTTCGAAGAATTATGGAAAGATTAAAGCTCTTGATGACGTGACGTTGAAAGTTCGAAAAGGCGAAATATTCACTCTAGTTGGTCCTAATGGCTCTGGAAAAACTACTTTGCTAAAGATTCTTGCTTGCATCGAAAGACCTGATAGTGGAAATGTGTATATCCATGGCGAGAGAGTGGAAAGCAGGAACAGGGATAGAGTTAAGCTGAGCACTACTTTGGTTTTTCAGAGAACAACGTTGTTCAGTTCGTCTGTTTACGACAATGTTGCTTATGGTTTGAGGTTAAGGGAGATGCCTAAAGTGCAGATTGAAGAAGATGTAAGGAATGCGCTAGAGATGGTGAAACTTGAGGGCTACGAGAATCGACTGGCGAAGAAGCTTTCTGGAGGAGAACAGCAGAGGATTTCGTTGGCTAGGGCATTGGCGCTTAACACCCCTCTACTTCTCTTAGACGAGCCAACGGCAAATCTTGATCCGAGGAGTGTTTCTGTTATTGAAGAGGTCATCAGAATGGCTAATCGGCAAAGAGACACCACCATTTTGATAGCGACTCATAATGTTTTTCAGGCTGAGCGGACTGCTGGAAAGGCTGCCTTGCTTCTAGATGGTAGAATTGTTGAGATGGGTACCGTTGACGAATTACTTTGGGGAAGGTCAAGGAATTTGGCGAAGTTTTCTAGGCTTGAGAACATTTTTTCGGGTGTTTCGGAAGTTTCAGGTGAGGGTATTTCTTGTATAAGGTTGGATGGGGAAGTGGTAATTGAGAGTGCTTTGCAGGAGAGGGGTAGGGTTACTGTTTTTGTGAGGCCTGAGGATATTATTGTTTCGAGGGATAGGTTTGAGTCGAGTGCTAGGAATGTTTTTGTAGGACGGGTTGTGGGAGTGTCTGGGCGTGGTTCTTTGGTGAGGTTGAGGGTCGATGCTGGAGCGGAGTTTGTTGTGCAGGTTACTCGGCGGTCTTTTGTTGAGTTGGGGCTGAATGTGGGTTCGCGGGTTTTTCTTACTTTTAAGGCTTCTTCGGTGCAGCTAGTTTAATCGTTTGTGTTTGGCGGAGTGGGTAGACTATTCTGTTAGGCTTCAAATAGAGTTGTTTGTTTGTTTTGTTGTGTGGTAAGGTTTTTATATTAGTATTGTATCGTATGTCTTACGACGGTAGAGGTTGAAGGATAGGGGAAACGCATATGGTAGTAGAAGAAGAATTTCTTCTCAAAGCCTTCTCCTTTCTCCCTATTGAATTGGTTTTTCCATATGCGCCCTCCCCTTCCAACAAACGATGAAGCCGCCCCAACCCTACAGCAACACCCTAAACACCTAAAACAACTCCTACAACTCAAAAACCTAAGGGTCCACTACGCTAAGATCACCAACGGAAAAACAATCAGAGCAAAACGAAAAATCACTCATCTCGCTAACAGCTACGACGACATCATCTTCGCCCTAGCCTCAGCATTGTATACTATGCGGAACAAGCCAGACGGCGTTCTTCTATCTGTATACTAGTACAACATTTGCAAACGATACAGTTCTACTAGGCTTTGTATTCACAATACGAATAGTTGGGCATTCACTGGGATATTGTTTCTTGATGCACTACGTTTATCTACGATGCACACCATTAATACTTCTTGAAGACATTTGCGGGGGAGAAAACTGAGCCCAATGGTAAAAAAATCTCCTTCAAAAGACGAAGCCTTAGAAGCTTTGGACTTTATAATCAGCGTTCTTAGAGAGCATGAGAAAGACCTTGACCGCTTAATTGGCGAGCTTGGCAACATAACGTCGTCTGTGGGCAAAACTGGCGAAATGGCTGACAAGATTGAAAAGGTTGAAGATCGTCTCTCCACTCTTCAAACTGAGATTACTGGTTTGATAGATATTCTTTCTTCTCCCCGCCAACACCCTGCAGCAGCAGCAGCACTGCCAACCATACCTGCATCCCTCAAGGGTCCACCTGTAATTGTTCGATGTAAACAGTGGGACGATTTCAAAACTTTGGCAAAAGGCGCGGACACCGTGTCCTTCCTATTCAGAGAGACTGAGAAAGGCTTTCAAGCTGACGCTTTGAAGGATGGACGAGTCTTGACTTACAGTGGTGATTTGCCGAAAGATGCGAAGTTGCTGAAATTGTGGTTGGCTAGAGAGTTAGGAGTAGGGGAAGAGAAGATTTTCGAAGGCATACTAGCAATAGGATAAACCTGTACTAGCAAACTAACCTGTGACATGTGTTTGATAAGCATTCACGCATTTCAATTTCCTATAGCTTCAATATTCTTTAAATGTCGGACCCGAATTTCCATGTGCCGCTACTCTGGATGCCCATTTGAATCTGTTAATTACTTATCCTATCTCTATATCGGACAATAAAACAAAAATAAACGATAGTGAAGAAAGCCCTACATTATTTCAATATTGAATGTTGAAATTGCGCTGAGCCCTAATACATGGCGATATTTCCCGACTATCATAAAATGAATGTAACCCCTAAAACTGTGTCAGCTTACGACGGTGGAGTCGCAAGAACTGGTAGTGTTTGTGGGGCAATAAACGTTGCTATCATGGCGCTAAGTCAAAAATATGGAAGAGAAAATCCAAGACAACATTTTATACATACTCAACGCGCAGTGTTCGAATTTCTCAAAAAAATTGTTGACGAATTTGGTTCTATATATTATAGTCGAATTACAGAATGTTAGCTATCTGAACTAGAAGGAATAAGAAAATTCAGGGAGGGGAATGTTAAGGAGAATTCATGTACACCTCTTTTAAGAAAAGTCGTACAAACATTCTTGTGTATAATTAAAGATTGTAAACCTGTTTAGCAGTTTGTCTGGTAATTTTTAGTCACATGCGTCAACATTCTTTTGATTGCCAAAATTCCTTTGGGGAAACATTGACTTTTCCTGCCGATACGACGTTATACGGACAAATTTTTATGCATACCGAGCAGTCTGTACCGTTTTCGCACCAGAAAAGGTAACATTGCTCAACGTTGACATACCATTTCAATGCTCCCGGATTATTCGATTGGCATGCTGTTTCAAAGTTAGGTTCATCATCCACCGAAATTGCACCTGTCTCGCATTGTTCAGCGCATAACTTACATTTTCTGCAGAACTCTCTTACTCCAAACTCTACAGGTTTGTCTGGTTCCAGCGGAAGATCTGTGAAAACCTTGCAGAGTCTAACTCTCGGGCCGTATTGGGGCGTTATCAACAAGCCATTGCGACCCAGCTCCCCAAGTCCAGCATCAATCGCAAGTGGAATGCTTAAAGCAGTATCGTTCCCACATTGAATTGCTTCGTATCCCAGATTCCGAATAAACTCGCCCATGCACGCAAGTATGAAAGCCATTTTCGAATATCCCACTCCTGTAGTAGCTGCCGCGGGAACGGCAGGAGAAGTTGCAATTCCATCTGCGTCCATCTCAACTGCCATGACAATAACGTTTTCAAATTTTTTCGGAATGTCAATGTCAGCGTAGACCCAATCTCTGTTGAGTTTGCAAACCCCAACGAGCGAGGCGCCGAAAAGCTTTGCTGCCCGCTTGACATAACCACTCATTTTTTGCGGGTTAACAACCTCATGCTTTGTTTTTGTCCAGTCAATTCCAACAGTGTCCACAGGCGTTTTGTATGTTTTGATCTTGATCCGTGAAAATGCTCCTTCGAAAGAGTCATGCACTATCCAAGAGGCATAAGCCAAGGCAAAGTCTACCCGCGAGTAGCCAGATTTTCCTTGAGTAATTATATCAAGAACTTTTTCGTCGTACTCTTTCCTATAGCCTTCCCATGACGAGTCCCACATAACTCTCTCAAAAATTATGTTCTTCTGACTGAAACGTTGAAGTTTAGAGCAGTCAACAACGTAGGGGGGTCTTTCAACGGTTCGTACAGAAACTTTCGGGCTATTACTCTTCTGTTTTGAGGCTTTTGTGTCGAGCGAAGCCATAGCATGGTCCTCCAAGATAAGAGACTTGTTGATGTCGCTTATTACATCATAGTGTGCCTTTCTCGCTTTGAGCGCATCCCAACTGTTCACTATGTCCTGCATGAGCTCAGGTTGGATATTGTAGAATTTGTTTATCTTACCTTCTGGAAAGAAGATTCTCCGTCGCCAAGAAATCTTCGAACATACGAGTCTTCTCCTATTATACTAGACTTTACCGTGTTGCATGCGAAATATCTATATCTTTCTGTGGATTACGAAATGTCGTGTCAATTTCACATGAATCATTAATCTTGTCGAGGAAGAAACTATGGAAATTAGAGTGGCAATAGCAGGTGTAGGGAACTGTGCTTCAGCCCTCATTCAAGGCGTTGAATACTACAAAAACGCTAAAGAAGATACTAGAGTGCCTGGCTTGATGCATGTTAACTTCGGAGGCTACCACGTTCAGAGTATAAAGTTTGTAGCTGCTTTCGAGGTTAACAGGCAGAAGATTGGTAGAGACTTGGCTGATGCGATATGGGCTGAGCCAAATGTTTGTGCGAAATTCGCTGGCGTTCCACGGTTGGGGGTCAAGGTGTTGCCGGGGCCTACCCTTGATGGAGTAGCGCCTCACATGAAGATGCCTTTCTATGCTTATGATGATGCGAAAGTGGAGGCTTCTGACGTTGCGCAAGTTCTTACTGAGACTGGGGCGGATATATTAGTTAATTTTCTTCCGGTGGGGAGCCATGAGGCGACGCTGCGTTATGCTCAAGCTTGTCTTAAAGCTAAATGTGCTTTGGTTAATTGTATTCCGGAGTTTGTGGCTTCTGATGTGGCTTGGGCGGGGCGGTTTGAGGATGCGGGTTTGCCTGTTGCAGGTGATGATATTAAGAGCCAGTTGGGAGCTACGATTTTGCATCGGAGTTTGGTGAGGTTGTGTGTTGACCGTGGGATTAAGATTGAGGAGACTTATCAGCTTAACTTGGGTGGGAATACTGATTTTTTGAACATGACGGTTGAGGACAGGTTGAAGACGAAGCGGATTAGTAAAACTGAGGCGGTTACGAGTCTTGTGCCTTACGAAGTGCCGACGCGCATTGGGCCTTCTGATTATGTTCCTTTTCTCGAGGATAAGAAGATATGCTACTTGTATATTAAGGGGCGGAAGTTTGGTGATCAGCCGGTTACGGTGAGGGCAAAGTTGGAGGTTGAGGACTCGCCTAATAGTGCGGGAGTAAGCATAGACGTTATAAGAGCAGTGAAACTGGCGAAAGACAGAGGAATCGCAGGACCTCTGATTAGCATTTCATCGTATGCATTTAAGCATCCACCAGTGCAGGTTCCAGACAGTTTGGCAAGACAGTGGGTAGAAGACTTCATCAAAGGAAAGCGAGAACGATAGAGGTTTGCCATATCAGGAGAGGATGACATATAAGAAGAAAACTCCTGGTTTGAAGTTTGCTTATGATGGGACGCGTGTGAGGCTATAGAGCACGTAAAGTATTTATTTCTTTATGTGGATGCTATCGAGTCTTTAGGCTTTGGTTGATGCCCATTGTCGCTTCTTTCTGGGATTCGACAATATATTCAGCGTATGAGAATGCTTAGTCGTAACGCTAAGCTTTACCTAGTGGCAACTATCCTTCAAGGTTTAAGTTTTGGAATTTGGGGGGTCATATTTTACTTGTATCTTAACCTAAGCGAGGTGGGTTTTCAACCCGATTTTATAAGTAATATGTTCACTGTTGGAGCTATAGCCACTGGTTTTGTAGCGTTACCTGCGGGCTTGATTTGTGAACGTATAGGTCCTAAGAAAGCACTGCTTGTCGGTTTAACGGCTAACCTCATTAGCTTTGTCCAAATTGTTGCTCTACAGCCATCAATTCTTCTCTTCGCCAGCCTTGCTTCAGGTTTAATAGGTACTCTGGGATGGGTAGCCTCATCGCCTTTCATGATGGAGAACAGTAAGCAAGAGGAACGCACATATCTTTTCAGCATTAACTGGAGTTTAATGATAATTATGGGGGTCATAGGCAGCTACGTCGGAGGTATTCTACCAGATCTGTTCAACGGTTTACTGAACTTGAACACGGGCGCAGAAGGGGTAGCCGTTGGGTATCGCATCTCCTTAGTAATTTCGGTTGCTCTATCCCTAGCTGCCGTGGTTCCGATATTGCTGATAAAGGAGAGCAAAATGCTGCAAAGGCAAAATATAGGCGAACTCATGAGCCTTCGAAACATTCAAAGTCACTGGACAATACTCAAATTTATGATACCCACAGCTCTCATAGGCTTTGGAGCGGGGTTCATAGTGCCTCTTTTCACCTTATTCTTCAGTCTAAAATTTTCTGCCACAACAGAACAGATAGGCATAATCTCTGCCTTAAGCAATGTTACACTAGGCGTAGGCACCCTTGTTGCGCCAGCACTTTCAAGTAAATGGGGTAAAGTGAAAAGCATAGTCATATGTCAATACCTATCCATGCCTTTCATCATGCTTATAACTCTCTCACCAAACTTGGCCTTGGCTTCAACCGCCTACATAAGCCGTACCGCCTTAATGAACATGGCAGGACCTATAAACTCCACATTGCAGATGGAATCGGTAACAGAGGGAGAACGTGGCACAACAAACGGTTTGATGGTTATGGCGGACAATATTCCACGCGCGGTAACTGCTTCTATTTCGGGAGAAATGATGACAGGAAGCGACTTTTACACGCCCTTCCTCTTCACGACAGTTACCTATTTCATAGCAAGTTCGCTGTATTTCATATTCTTCAGAAAAGCGGAAGCGAAAATTGCCAGTACATAAGCTGAAGACACAACCTCAATATAATCAAATTATATGTGCAAAATGAAGAAGAAATTAGGAAAATAGGTGGAAACTAGTTTTCTTGACGGAGAAACTCTTCAAACAATTGCGCAGCCTTTTCAAGGGGCACTATTT
>JAOUKM010000016.1 GCA_029882535.1 Candidatus Bathyarchaeota archaeon | reverse complement strand
AACTGGAAATTCTAAATGAGTATGTAGAGTTGATGAGAAAGAAAACAACTCCCTTCTGGGCAGCATAACTGTCTAACAAACTCAACACATTAGGCGTCTATCAGGACCCTATAGTATAGAGTCTAGCCCAAAAATGAGCACACATTCTTTAACGATTCAGCCATGTTTTTCAATCTCAGACTTCAAAACCCAGAAATCCTCTTCCAACAAGTCTTTATACTTTATGTTATACAGCGCCGCCGCAGGATGAAACACGGGAATGGCAATAACAGGAAAGCCAAAAGGATTAATCTCATACACTCTTCCGTGAATCTTCGTAATACCCCCAACCTCAGTTTCCGCTTTAGAAAGAACAAATGCAGCAGAGTGCCTGCCCAACATCACTAAGAACTTTGGTCGAATAATTTGAACTTGACAATTCAAATACAGCCCAGTGCAAGTGGTAATTTCTTCCGACGTCGGGTCGCGATTTCCAGGAGGTCGGCATTTTACAATGTTTGTTATGTAAACTTTTTTTCGTGAAAGCCCGATGTTGTGCAGTAATTCATCGAAGATTTTTCCTGCAGCTCCTACGAAAGGTAGCCCTCTCAAGTCTTCTTGTCTTCCAGGAGCTTCGCCGATAAACATTATTTCTGCCTTAATGTTTCCATCGCCTGGAACTGCATGTCTACGTTGATTCCATAGCCTGCATTTAACACAAGCCGCCACTTCAGCGTTAATTCCCTTTATCAATTTTTCCTTCGACATCTAAACTCATCGTCGCCTTTACTCAAACTAACGAGTGAATATAATTTTTGTTGCAAATGTGCAAAGTGCTTATTGGCAGAAGTGTTCCTTATTCTTCTGGATGCCTTGCATTCTCTCCAACACTGTAGAGAAAGATACGAGCTGAAGAAGGTCCCAAACGTTGAAATCTGTTAGAGAGTTCTTTAATTACAGAGACATAGTTTTGTGACTTATCAAGACTATCAAGGTATGACTGGAATGACTCCCGCTCCTTTATTTTTTGGAATTCCTTTGCGTTTTTTATTGTAGCCTCAATCTTGCGTCTATTTCGCACTATGCCTTTATCGGTCATAAGCCGCGCCAAATCGCTATCGTCGAACTCCGCAACCTTCGAGATAGAAAAGTTTTCAAACGCCTTCTTGAAGTTTTGCCATTTTTTGTTAATCATCTTCCAACTTAAGCCTGCTTGAAAGATGATACGTGTCATATTCTCAAAGTATACATCATCACTTTGTGGCCGTTTTTCTCTGTACACCCAGCTTGAGGGACACCAACTTGACTCTTCCATAACTCATCCCTCCAATACATAATCTAGAATTTTAAAATATAATTAACTGTTGCCTTGCGTTTGAAAAATGACCGCAACAGTCTTTCTACTGCATTTCAACAATATGCATACAATAAAGCTGCTTATCTCGCCTGAATTTTGTGGTGCGGCCACCGGGATTTGAACCCGGGTCGTCAGCGTGGCAGGCTGATGTCCTAAACCAAACTAGACTATAGCCGCTCTTATTTTGAGAAATTAAACCTTGTTGTGCTTTATTTTGTTTGTGCATGTTTTGTGTATCAGTTTGTGTATAGTTAGCTGTTGTTGGATTTGTTTCGGACTTTAGGATTTCTTTATACTCTGCTGGTAAATCCTCATCTTTTCCTATGTAACACCATGATCTCTTTGTTCCATCCCAATGCTCAACATACCAGTACTTGTAGGTGTAGCCTTTAGACTTTGTAGGTTTAATCACTAGACTACCTTTCTTGTTACACTTTATGCAAGTGACATTAGGCATCTTCCTTTTTCTCCTATATTAGATGTAGAATCCTATAGCAGCTAGAATATTAAAAGTTTGTGTATAAATGTAGCAATTCGTGCTAACCATTTAGTCAAATCTTAAGTCTGTGCTAAGTCATAGTTAATAATGGATACTGGAAAGAATGGAGTTGCAGAAAACTAGATTCTTTACTGTTGATCTTACTAAGACAAAGGGAAAAGGAGAATTTAATTGCCCAAAATGTGGAATTGAGATCTCCCCAGATGACATGACAGAAGACAGGTTCACAGTTCTAGACACAATTATGAAAGGAGATAGAACGGCAAAGATAATCCTGAAATGCAACAGATGTGGAAGCCAAATCCATTTAATCGGATTTCATCTTCTAGACAAAGTGACTAATCTAATCTAATTTTCCTTCATTTCTCCTATAACTTGCAGTTAGTTATATGTTTAAGTTGATATTTCTGTTTTGCGTAGGTGTAAAATATGTTGAATATAGCATCGATTTCAGCAGTAGTTGCAGGCGCAGGCGTAATAGTAGGTGTTGTATTTGTTATTCTGGAGCTTAGGAATTTGGTCATAACAAGGCAGACAGACTTGGTGATTAGATTGTATTCAGCTTTCGGGAGTAGGGAGTTGCAAGGAGCGTGGGAAAAAGTCAAGACTAGAGAATATAAGAACTTCAATACTTACAAGAAAAAATATGGTTTACTAGAAACAAATGAAGCCGGCTGGTTCTTTGAAGGATTACGTGTTCTTCATAATAGAGAACTCATAGATATTGACCTAGTTGATGACCTCTTCAGCTCACCAGTCAAAAGAGCATGGGAGAGAATAAAGCCAATAGCAGAAGAAATGAGAAGGGAAACACAACGTCCACAAATATGGGAATGGTTCGAATACCTCTATAATGAAATGAAAAAAAAAGAGAGCAAACACTATAAGCACAACAATAAACTCCACTTTTTCTTTGAAGTTTCTTCCCCAAGTCATAAAAGCCATAGTTTTGGTTGTTGGAATTCCATTTTCTGGCCTTCAGGCGAGACATAATTAATATAGATGAATTGAGATTCAAGGTGAACTATGGATTTGGTGGAAAACATGAAGGAAGATGAAACGAGTTATTGTTTGGAAGGCATAGCTTTTGGTCTTGCTGATGGCTTAATCATGAGTTTGGGTTTGATAATAGGAGTGGCTGAGGCAACTACAGATTCAAGACTTGTCATAATAGCTGGTGTTATAGGTGGATTTGCCAATGCATTTGGAAATTCTATAGGGTTTTACATGTCCCAATCTGCTGAGAGAGGACTACAGATCCATGAGGCAACTGAACATAAAGTGATCACAAGGGTTCATTCAAAAAGAGAAATCTACTTGAGCAGCGGTCTTGCCTTCTTATGTTCTATAGGAATATCATTTATGCTTCTTATCCCTTTCATCCTTCTGAACATGGCAACAGCCATAATTCTTGCCTTTGTATTAGGAACCTTGGTTGCCTTTTCACTTGGAAGTTATGTTGGAAAAATAAGTAGTGAGAACAAGTGGTATTCTGGACTAAAGTATTCAGCTATAGCTTTTCTTGGAGCAATCATCTCCCATCTTATAGCAGATCTAATCACTGCTCTATAACACAAAATCCTAGCAAGCTAGTTTATGGAAAAGGTAAAGCCCACAATATAGAATGAACCAAGAGAGAAACTGGCTTACTTTTGGAGTTTCTTCCACAAGTCATAAAAGCTGAACAGAGAGCATTGCAGACTATGGTTCAGTAGCTACACCTTGAGTTCTATTGGAGCAAGTGATAGATAATGTTCTCCGTTCAGCTTTTATGAATTATGGAACAAATTTCGACTTACTGTGCAAGCTTTTTCTTCTGTACACTATGGCTGCTAATAGTGTTGTTATCATAAACAGTGGTAGAATGAGGAATTATAGAAAGGTGTTTTTTACAGATGAAGAAATTTGGCAAGCGTGTCTTTTTGTGGCAATGGAGAATTAATGATTTTTTGAAGTAAGTTTTGAGTTGGAAGTGTTATATCTGCCTGAACCATGCTCTTTATTGTTCTTAGAGGAGTATGAGTAGTCATTACAGATGTTTTTAACAGCTCTAATTTCCATTCAATAGCAGCAAGTTTCTTCTCTATTGGAAAGACAGATTTTTTCTTCTTTCTGTTCATAACATTGTTCTCCAAGTGAGTATCTTGTGTATTGTTATATAGGATGATTATTCTTTCAGAGCACATATTCCGAAAATCGATACATTTGCCCATGCAGACTATAGGAAATGTCCTTATTTCAAATAGACCAGTCAATCTCTTCTCTTTTTTCTTTTGTACAGTACAATTGCTAGTAGTGTGTTGCTATCATGAATAGTGGAAAGACTATTTTGCTTCTGCCAAGTATTTCAAATGGAAGGGCTTCAGAATCTGGTTTCCACCAAGATTCACAAGAACAGTTTGAACATCAGTAAACGTGTCTCCTAACTCTCGCTTATGTTTAGACATAAAACTGTCATAATCTGAGTAGCTCTTGTGAACCGAAATCATAAAGCCACTCACCCCCATGCCTCTACATCCGCCACTCATAAGGACATTGGGCTGTTTCATCAGCCATTTTATCCCTTTTTCATGGGCATTTTTATAGCTATCTTTCAATCCGAGAGCTTCTTTAGTTTTGACCAGTGTGATTGCAAGTATCTCATACCCAAGTTTCTCCCATTTTGGGATAGCAGTATAACCATCAATTAGTTCTCTTTCTAACCTTGCTCTCCTTCTTGTAACGGTTGGCTGAGAGATCCCGATTTTCTTAGCCACTTGCCTATCACTCGTCTTAGAGTTATTCAGCAACTCACGAAGAATCTTGTAGTCAATATCCTTCAATTTATACATATTACATCAGTAACTAATTCACATTCTTCAGTTTTTATGATTTGTGGGAAGAAACTTCAATCTAATAGAAGCTAGCAACCACACTTACTTTGCTCTTTTTCTTCTTCAAACTATGACTATTAGTGGTTGGGAAAGGGAAAGGTAAAAATAGACTCATCTCCGAGGGAGAAAGGATGTTTTCTAGTTTTTTCCCAACCATATTAAATTGCCACTTCAACGTACTTAAGCTCTGGTTTCTTATCCTGCCATACAGTTACATGCAATGTTTTCTTCTGTACGCTATGTATAATAGCAGTGTTGCAGTCATGAATAGTGGCAGAAAATGTGGAGTAGTACTGGAAATAATAGGCTAATTATTTCTAGAACAAGCGTTTTTAGTGTCATTGCCATTTTTCACTAGGAAACATAATTTAATACAGAGGATGATAAAAACAGTAAAAGGAGATTGAATCGGATACAAATGAGCAACATCCTAACGTGACTCTGTTTGTGCACGTCTGGTAGGCTTTCAACAGGAATAATTTGGAGACTGTAAACAAAATGGTGTCTGAAGATATCGTCTATAGAGTTTCAGGTCAAGAGTATACTGTAGAGAAAAAGTAGGAGGCTGGAGATATCTCCAGTGAAGTCTAAGTCCAAACTAGACTGTAGCCATAATTCATGGAGCTCACTGCAAGTTTATTTACTTCTCTTAAAACCTTTCTGAGAGGCTGGAATGTCACAATTGTTTACGAGACTGTTAAGCTAAACGATGGACGAACAGCCACGCTTGACTGGCTTAAAGAAGAAGATTTACCAGAGATCGTGGAAGCGCTTAACAGCGTAATTCGCGAAGGCAAATACCTCTTTATGGATAATGAAATAACGGATATGGAAGAGGAGCGAAGATGGTTTGAGCGTGGCAAAAAGGCGGGAATGCTTTACTTGGTTGCAAGAGTTGACGGTAATCTGATTGGAGGTGCAAGTATCCATCCACACACTGACAAACGGTCGCATGCGGCAGAGTTCGGCATCTTCATTCGCGACGGCTACCGCAACTTGGGATTAGGAACGACTATAGTAAAGATGTTTACCGAAATCGCTAAGGAACGTGGGTTTGAAGTGCTTCAGCTTTCTGTCTATGCCACAAACAAGAGAGCTTTTCACGTTTACAAAAAATGTGGGTATAAGAAATGCGGCAAACTGACCCACGATATAAGATTTCTTGATGGGAAGTATACTGACAGGATATTGATGGAGTTGCTTTTGAAGTAGTGGTGCCGAGGGCCGGGTTTGAACCAGCGACAAATGGAGACATCACCCAATCTTTCCCCTTTTTTTGTACTCGAAGACTTGAGCAAACGTCTACTTTACTTGCAGGATCATGCGCGTACGCATGCTTTATGGTTTGTTGTTGCTAAGAGATATTTCGATCTCTAAGTATTTTTGCCTAGCCATTCTTTTGATAGCAAGAAATTTTCCGAGGCCTTTTTGGCCTGTTTTTCCATAGATGCTGATTTCTCCCTCAAAGAGGTCTAAAACTGCACGGGCCTCTTGCAGGGAATGCATATCTAAGTCCATTACTGAGAGAATTGTGAAGCCTTTTGATTTGAGTTCTGTGAGAAGTCCTGTTAGCCATCTTCTAGTTTGAAGAGCTTTGTGTTGTAGGAGAACATCTGAGACAATTTGAATGCAACACCTCCTTGGAGCTTTGACGGTGGGGCTTAACTTGCGCAAAGCAGAGGTCAGAGCGATGTTGATGTCTGTCAAGTTCTCAACGCCTTTCAGTTTGAACACGTTGGGTTGACTCTTCATGATAGCATCTGCTTGAGGATTGCAAATGAAACGGTAGAAGTTGGGCTGAAACTCTTTTGTGAGGTTCTCCGTTTCAAATGCCTTTGTTGTAACGTGAAAAGTGATTTGTCCTTCTCTAATTCCGGCTTCTAGAAACCTTCGAATCAGGAGATCGCTTTCATCACAAGAAGGGGCTGTCAGTATGACGGCATATTTCTCAGGTATTCCACCCAATAGCAGATTGTCGAGAGGTTCATAACCCGTAGCGACACGATCTGGAAGTGCAACCTTGGTAACTTCGATTGTCACGGGCTTGAGCTTTGAGACCAGCTGATGCCCGGTATTGTCCACATAGAGAATTTTGGGCCCTATTTCAGAAATGCCTTTTCCCAATGCTCGCAAGACCAGCTCAATCTCTTCAGTCTTCAAAGGATCAAGCCTTTTCCCCCTCATGCTGAGACGCATGTCTTCGAAGGAGCAATAATTGGGTTTGGCAACCAGCCGAAAACCTGGAGGAAGGAATCCCTCAACCTTGTCTAGCAAGATACTTTCCTTCCCAACATTTGCGATTTGAATCTTTAAATTGAACTCTTCTCCTAGCGGGATTTCTGTTACAGGAAGGATGATGTTAGCTTGAATATTCGCATGTTCAAACTTTTCCAAACCTACCGCCGTTTCTTCACTTGGACTAGGCGTGACAAAACTCGTCGTGGATGAGGTGATAGTTGGCATCACCAAAATCTCACTCAACGACACAGCAAGCTCTCTTTCTTCTCTAACTTTCTCAAGAAGTCGTTGAACTTGCTCGCTTTTTGCAGAGTGTTTTGCTTTCAGATAAGACCCAATGGAAATTTGTAGAACCTTTTCAGCTGCTATGTAATATCTGGCTTTTTTTCCAGGGTTTGCTTCCTTATTAGCATTAGTAATATATACGTAGGCATCGAAGAGACGTTGCGTAGCAATAGCATATTCTGCAGCGATTTTGAAGTTTGCTCTGACATAGTAGTTTGCTGCACTTTCTAGATGCTGAGTTGCAGATAAATACAACATCGTATCTCTGGATTCTTCAAATCTTACACCTGCGTCAAGTGCTTTACAAAAACGGCTGTGACCTAACGCCAACAGCTTCGCGCTTTCATCGACACTACTCTCTTTGGCTTTCTCAAAAAGCTTAGAAGCTTCCAAGTACAAGTTCGGGGAAGCTTCAGTCTCCGCTCTGGCCATCATTTGCCAAGCTCTGCAGAGATAGATTATGGGCATTAACTCATGGCGATCCTTGATCATCGTCGCCTTCGTGAAACGAGATTCCTGTTCAATATTGTCAAGGAGATTCTGGAATATTTCTGCAGCTATGCCAAATTTCTCAGAGCTGGCATCATGATTTCCCTGCCTGCTAAGGATTTTTGCCTCTTCTAGGGCAATCCTTCCAAGACAATATTCTTCTCTTATCCCTGAGGCTTTGATCAACCTCTCAGCTAGGTCTTTTTCATCTGTATTCTCAATTCTATCTGCGGCCATTTGAAGAGCATTCTTGCTTTCACGGAATAGCTTGGCTGCTTTTTTGAATAGTTGTATGGCTTCGGAGATTATTTCTCCTCTGCTTAAATCTTCTGCCTCTTCTAGTCGAGCCCATGCCAAATAGTTTGGGTTGAGATAAGTCCATCGTTTTGTCGATTCATGGAGATCAGCAGCCTTCTTGTAGTGGTCTTTTGCTTGCCCATAGTGTCGTTCTGCATGGTGAATCCGTGCTTTCTCAATTTCGTTCCACGCTTTCATGTATGTTGCGTGATCTTGATAGAAGTCCCTTAACAGCTGGACTTTTTCCGCAGCTTGAAGGTAGCTTTCGGAAGCACGTTCGAAATTTCCTGCAGCTTGCAGATGTTCTCCCAGAATATCTTGCGCCTTGGCGATTTTCCAGTATGATTCGGCCACGAGGCTGATTATGTCTAGCTTTCTGGCCGATTCGATTGCTTCTTTTAAGGTTTCTATTGTCTTTCTCAGGTAACCTAGCTTGCCTGTCAAGTCGTAGAGGCGCAAGAGCAATGTCGCATATGTGTCTTGATAGTCTTGAAGTGCGGCGAAAAGAGCCGTCTCACCTTTCCTCTCGAAGTAGGGTATCACCTTGCTGCACAGCTTGAGACATTCTTCTTTGCTTAGTACTGCTTTCTCAAGAAGCCTTCTTTTACCATTAAGATCCGGCGCGAGTTCAGCGAGTTCCGCCTGTATTCCTGCGAGATAATTCTGCATCACTCCCAGGTTCCAATAGAAAAATGGGCTTAAACGTCCGAAGATTTCCACTGTCCTTTCTCGATATTTGAGGGCTTTCTCGAGACATGCCCTTTTTTCTGTCGGATTTCGTAATGTATAGGCTTGGGCTTGGAGAGTTTTGCTGATAACGTGAAGTACCTGCGCTATGATCATTGGCATATCAGAGTCCTCAGCCAATGTCAAAGCTTCCATTCCGATCTTCTCAGATTTCTCCAGCAACTCTGACCTTTTTTCGGAGTTGGTTTCCCACAAGGCTTGCTGATAATAATGCTCAGCTTGGCCAGAAGGTGGACCAATAAAACCTCCTCTCGGGCTTATGAATGATAATATGCGATAATGATTGTGTGCTTTCTCGTAGAATCGCATAGCTTTCTTGGCTAATTTCCTCCTTTTTTCGGGATTCTCTGTGGCAAGGGCTTTCCAGTATGTATCATATGCTAGATAATCCAGACCGTTGGCGATAAGGAAGTTGTGTCGTGTTTGCTCGCCATATTCCAACGTTTTCTCATGATGCTTCACCGCTTCTTCTCCTCCGGCGTTTATTCCTAGCCATAGATGCGACAATCCCAAGAGAACTGCATCACCAACCTTTTCAGAAAGCTCAGCCGCTTTTCTCAAATAGTTGACAGCCTTCAGCCGGTATCTATCTATGTCCTCTGACTCGGCAATCAAATAGAATCCAGCATCGCTCAAACAAGTTCCTAAAGTGAAATAGGACCGCGCAATCTCGTATGAGTCACCGAGGTCAGAAAGCTCAGCAATTGCTTGCTCACCCCACTCCAGTCCCTTTTCCAAAATGCTCTTCAAAATCTGCCTGTCCCATTCAAGAAAAACTCTGCAATAAAAGACAAAAGACAATTCATTATAAGTCCTTGCATACTCCAGCATGGCTCCGGATTCCCTAAAACTTGCTAAAGCCTTGCTTTCTGACTCTAAGCAGTCATCAAGAAGCTTCCTCTTTTCAGAGGAATCAGAAGCAAGCCAGTAATCAAGATACTTGGCTACAGCGTCACAGCGAAACTTCCTCGCAGTCTCGTCCTTATTCAGCAGTTTTTCGTAAAATCCGTGTGCTTTCTCGTAAGCCTCAATTGCAAGGTGCATTCTTTCTCTGAAATCTTCTCCGTTATCAGCTTGAAACGCAGCTTGGTGAAAACAGAAGCCAATCCTTTCCTGAATCTCACCAGTCTTCAGAAAATCTTTCTGTTTCAACACATCAGTCCGGATCCTCTCATAAGAATCAATCGCGTGAAGCCAGTCGAATTTCTTCTCGCTTTCCTGCGCCTGAACAAGAACACGTTTTATAGATTGCCTTTTCGACATGATCCGCAAACCATCAACACGAGTACAGGTTAAACGTTTTATGCAACAGGCAATCTTAAAAGCGTTACTCGCGTGATCGTGCTGACGATGCGCGCGCATACTCAAAGCAACAAAACTATCTCCGTAGTGGAGATATCACCCGCAAACCCACACTTTTCCGCTCTTGTATCAAAGGGTCTAGTACCAAATAACACAATCTTTTGTCCTAGTAATGTTTTGAAATTACAGTTGAGAAAGAAAAAATGAGCGAATTGCAATTGTTCACTCGTTTTCCTAGGCTTCTTTATTCTCGTAGATCAGCAATTTTCGTCTTTCAGAAACCTCAAACCCTAAGGATTTGTACAGGTTTATAGCTGGTTTGTTTTTAATGTGCACTCTTAGTCTCGCCTGCTTGCAATCCCCAGCCTGAAGTTGTTTTAACGCAAACAGCATTATTTGCCGTCCATAGCCTTGGCCTCGTCTTGCAGGGTCAATCCCAACGTTGCTGATTCTTCCTGCTTTTGAACTGAAGTTTAAGATCCCAATTTCACGTTTGTTTAGGCTAGCGAAATAGAACTTCTCCAATGAATAGTACATCTCCATAAGGTTTTCAGGCAAATCGCCAAGATATCTTAGAATTCTTTCCATGACCACATCAGCCGAGCCGGACAGGAACCTACTTGCCAACTGGATCCATCTAAGCATCTCTTCTTTGCGGGTCTGCTCAAATTGAAGCCCTTGAGGAGAGTCGAAATCTCGATCGAGTTGAAGATTCATCCTGAATGTGTCGGCTAAAACTTTGAATTTGACCTCTAAGAAGCTGTCAATTGCATCGCCCTCCTCTGAGGTGAGTTCAACGGTAGCGTATTCAGCTTCTTTCTCAATGGCCAACTTTAATGATTGAGATGCAAAATCCGTCAAAATACTTCGGGGCTGATTTTTCTGAATCAAATCTATCATAGCTACTGGAGTCCCAATTGGAGCTAACAGTTGCAGGGGTTCCTTTCCTGTAGTCACTAGGCCTATCGGATTCGAGTCCTCAACTAATATCCAGAAAGGTAGTTTCATTAGCTTGGCCATTTCAGTGTATTTCGAAACTTCAGGCAAAAGTGATTTAGCGTCAGCATCATTGTGGGAATAGACCTTTAGCATAAATTTTCCTCATTCTTCAGATTCGAGAGTACACACTTTTAAGATTTTACTCACAGCGGAAATATATCCTGATTTTCCCCGCAAACTTCCCCTTTTCCTTGAACCATGAATTATGCGCGCGCTCTAAACAACATTTAATAGCTATAGTGGTTATTTCAAAGAGAAAATTGTGTGCCAAAAATCGATGTGATTGTTGCTCTGAAGTAAATCATTACATCTCTTGAAAGGTGCGTTGATCATGAGGATTGAGATCGGGGACAAAGTGAAGATTCCAGCGGATGGGAAGTTTCATCCTGAAGCGGGACACTTCGGCATATGCGTGTGGATAAGCGAAGATCGAAAAACAGTGGCAGTGCGATGTAATAGAAGCCACCATGGCAAAAAGAACGCTGTCTTTCTGGTGAAAATCAATTCTAAGAAATGAGCTTGTGGAAAGCGCGCGAGTCTAACATCAGTTTGAGTCGTTTCTTATAGTGTTTCCGTTCACGTTCTTGCGAAATTTCAAGGTGAAGGTTGTCAGAAGACTTAGGCTATTACACATGCTCACGCTTCTATCAAATTGAAATGTACGCATATAAATCAACGGAAGAACCATAGTCAAATCTGTATTCAGCAATGCAATAGAAATCTTTTAACAATAGATCTTGCAATTAAAACGGGGTAGCAATCGAATGAAAACTTGGGATGGATTGGATGCAAAGTAGAAGATGGACAACACGCGGACGACCTCAAGGTAGGGGTCATTCAGCAGCTAATACGAAGCTTCTCGAGTATCTCGCAAAAATTTCTGTGAAATACAGAGTTGATCACAACACACTTTTCAACAAGATTGTGGATGCCTGGCAGAATCGAAGGTCCAAGTGTAAGCAATTAACAATTCAGTGCCGCGAAAAAACGAGGGACCGAGCCATTTTCCTTATAACCACAGACCACAAAGTAGTTGCACAATTCCCTACACCAGAACACCTTCTCAAAGAAACAGCTCCACTGAAAGAATTTGCATATATAATTGAACGTGAGAAAAAAGCTCTAATGAAGAGAACAAATGACAATAAAGCAAGATATTTCAAAATTAAGGGTCTGAAGACTGGAATGAAGCGAATTAACGTGAAAGCTCGTATTCTCGCAATTTCAAGACCCAACTTAGCTCTAACACGATATAACGATTATGTCAAGTTTACCAATGTAACTTTGACAGACGAAACTGGCACCGTGAAACTGACTCTATGGAACGATCGAATAAACTCACTTTCCATAAATGACATGGTTGAAATAGAAAATGCAAGCGTCACCGCTTATAAAGGTGAAACTCAACTGAGAATCAGGAGACACAGCAAATTGAGAGTTGTGCACGCGTGCAATCATGAGGAAGCCATTATAAGAGAACTGGAACATAATCCAAATCTAAACAGCATTGTGACGCGTGGGCATGGGTGAGTGTGGCAATGCCCAGCGATCCTGTTTGCGGCGTGGTTCTGAATGAAAAAACATCAAGATTTAAGATGAGTTACGACGGAGAAACATACCATTTCTGTAGTGTGAAATGCAAGAAGAAATTTAAAAGGAATCCGCGCAAATTTACAAAGTAGCGTGGGATTCTCTCGGTGCGTTTATTATCTTCTTCGTTGGTAACCTCTTCCTTCACCATATCTGCGATAGCGCCTTTCCTGTTCGTATCGTTTATTTGATAAATTGTTTTCTGTGTTGACTTCTGTAATGGGGGATTCTTCCAGAAGTTCGAAGCTGCCATATTTTCCTATGTTTAATCGCATGTTCCCCTTGAACAGGTTTACGTAGCCATTAGTGATGCGTAGTGTGGCTTCCTCGTTTATTTTGTCTATGTTGTCATCCCAGAGCGTGAGATATACGCATCCTGTTTCATCTCCTACCAAAGCGTCTGCAACTTTGCGTACGGAATAATCTCTTCCAGTGACGTTCCTAACTTGACTTTTGGAAATCACTTTCACAGTCACGTTCACATGTTTGGAATTTGGGGTTACTTTCTCTACTTTCACTAACTCTTCACTTTTGGATGGTTCTTTACCTGACATATCCTTGCACCAGTTGTTTCAAGCTTGTTCATCCGAAGCATATGGCTTAAGTGTTACGGTGCGCGCGCAGTATATAGGATTCCGTGAGAATATGGGGATGTAAGATGATACGGTTGAGATGAACGTTTTTTGACGTCGTATTATTAGAGGGTGATATAGTGAGAGAAGAGGAGCTTGTTAAGAAGGCTGAGGTGATCTCGGCGGTCAGAGACTATGAGAATAAGAGAGTTCGAAGGAGGGAGAGGCAGGTAGATTTTACGGTTTCGCCTTCGGGATCAGATGATAAGATTCTGATACGTGTTATAACCGGATCCAAGTCAAGGTCAGAATATGTTGGTGTGGATACTGTTAGGGAGATGAGCCAGGTTCTTAAGAAGCGGAAGTATGACAAGGGAATCCTTGTTGGAAAGCAGTTTACCAAGGCAGCAGAAAGTGAGATGGAGCATGAGAACATTGAAGCAGTTTCAGAGAAGATCACACCATATTTCAAGTTGGAGCGTCTTTATTTGGTGGTAAACGATTGTGTAGACAATTTGTGTAGGGCGAAGTGTGGTCTTGTTCCGGTGGAGGAGTCTGATTGTAAGGGCTGTGTTAATGGTCATTACGCTTGTGATGTTAGGTTGATTAGTGATAATGCCAGTTTTCATTTTGAGCGTGGTTGGACAGTTTTTTTGGAGAAGGATTTGACGAGACTTTTAGCGATTGAGAAGACTTTGAATGATTAGGCTGCTCTTTGGAGCACGCGTGGTGTTCTTGGAATAACAAAAAAGAATCCACCTACAACTGCGATGCCATTGCGTGCGGTTGCACTTTCCATAACCTCTATTATTCTCTTCGCCATATGTTATAGGGGCATTGGTTCCAACAGTATCTGCTCCCTTTAAACACGCACCCTTTGCATTCTGGCCTGCTAAAAGGTTTTTGTTTCCTCATTAGCTCCCAAATGAAAACTGTCAAACTGCTTTATGAAATCATCATTTTGGGCGTTCCCTAACATGCTTCTTGTAATGTAGTTCTCTTTCTTTTTTTCAGGAGAAAAGCAGGCATCGTCTTTGTTTTCCTTGGTCGCCCCCAATTATTCAGGGTAGTAACTTTGATTTCCTCTGCCAATAATCACCCTCCTATTATCATGGGTGAAGGGAGGTTCGATTCTTCACCTTAGACTATTTAAGTTTAGCGAACACAATAGATAATTTGAAAGCTTATTGGTGATTCGGGCATGGGGAAAAAGAAGCCTTCACGTGTAAAAAGAAGGATGTTAGAAAGACAGAGAGAACCGCCTATCTATAGTTCTGAAAGTCTTCGTCAAACATATGAACAGAAAATCAGGTGGGTAAGCAAGGTTCAAAAAAGAAAAAAGTAATAGCCACACAATGGATCTCGCGCGCATAATATTTTGCATATTTGGCGGGCAGATTATTCGTAGAATATCAGCTGCTGTTCTTCGAGTATCCTGTGAAGCTTGTGCACGGCGTCATGGACGTCCTGTTCTCTTTTGCCTCCAGTGCAAACAAGGTTCCCGTTTGCGAATATCAGTATGACCACTTTAGGTTCGTCCATCCTGTAAATCAAGCCTGGAAACTGCTCTGGCTCATACATCGCTTTTCCAAGTGTGAAAACTGCCTTCTCCAAATCTATCTTTCCGCCTAACCTTGCAGAAGCAACGATGTTCACAATCTTCAAGTCCGGCTTGCTGATGATGATTATTCCACCCTTTTTCAGTTCTTTAACAACTGTCGTAACAGCTCTCCGGGATTCCTTCTCCGATTTTGCTCCTGTGCAAACCATTTTGCCAGTGCTAAAAATCAACGTAGCCGTCTTCGGTCTCCTAAGCTTAAACACAAGTCCCGGAAACCGTTCTGGGCGATATTCGACCCATGGATAACCTTTCACAACCGCGTTTAAGTCAACCTTCTGGTTTAAAGTGGCAGAAGCAACCACATTTTCAATATTTATTATGGCATTAGTCTTCGGCATCAAACACCGCTTCGTATAGTGAAGTATCTAAACACCTATTATAAAGCCTTAGACTCAAGAGGAGGAGATTTCTCCGCACAACTTTTTTTGTTTTTTGTGCGCGACCATTAGAGCATTACACACACTTGTTTCTTGCATGTATATCTACCAGCATTGATAAAGTAATTAAACCAACAAAGTAGATACTTTTTACTTCAACTTCATTTCGTAAATGCTAATCAAATTTGAAATTAATTTTCCAATACAAACCAATACTTTGCGCGCGCATAAGTGTGTGTAATACACTCGATGAGCTTCCAGAATCCTCTATTCGGAGACTGATTTGACTTTAATAGCCCTTGGACCTTTGTACGAGTTTTCTATTTCAAATTCCACTTCTTCCCCTTCTTTGAGGGCGCTCTTGCCTTCAATGTTTGATGAATGTACAAAAATATCGCTACTATGATCTTCACTAGATATGAAACCATATCCTCTTTGGTCAAGCCATTTCTTCACTTTGCCTTTCAGTGTTTTCACCTCATTTCTAGTTATAGAAGTTGGAGTGTTAAGATAGAAAATTAAGAAGCCAATGACCTTCTAAGTTCTTCTTACCTTAGTTTCCTTCTTCAAGGTCTTGAAGACTCTTCTGTTATATTAAGGTAACGCATCAACAGGATATGTCAGTCTGTGAAGAAGAAAAATTGATGCAGATCTATAAACACCTGTATAGGGTATTTAGGAATTCAATCGTCTTTTTTGGGTTTTTCCTGTTAGATGAAGCTTACGATGAAGTAGCTTGTCCCTTTCTTCTCTTGGGAGTAAAAACGCTGGAAGAGCCTTCCTCTGTTTACGAGATGCACCCAATCTTTTAAGTTGAGAAACTTCGATGTCTTTTGACATGCCTTTCACAGAACTCGTGTTTTAATGAAAATTCTTAAACAACTATATAAAACTTCTAGAATCCTATACTGCGCGCGCGGAATAGATTAAGCTCTATTGAGAATATTTTTGGTTGGGCATGCTTGACTACAATCTTTGTCAACATTTTCTAGCACACTCATAAGTTCGTCTATGTCATATGTGGCTACACAAATAACTGTATCAGCACCGCCGTAATACATGAATAGTTTATCATCAATCAAAACCGCCCCGCAACTGAAAACAACATTAGGAACTCTTCCAAAACGCTCATAGTCTAAAACTGGCTCTAGAATTGGGCTTTCAGAACGGTACAGAACTCTTTCTGGATCATTTTTATCAAGGAGGATGGCACCAAGGCGATACACCTTCTCAAAGTTTACGCCGTGATATATGAAAAGCTCCCCTTCTTTGACCTTTATCGGTGGGCCAGCTGCACCTACTTTCCAGCTATCCCACTTTCCCAATCTAGGCCCTATTATTGCTTTTATGTTATACCAATTTCGTAGATCTTTGGAATATGCTATGCAAATGTCCGGATCAATGCGATGGAACATAATAAAATGACCATCAACTTTGTGAGGGAGAATCGCGGCATCCTTATTTCTAATGCCTTTGAATGGCGTCCACCTTTCGCCCCAATTCCATTGCTTACTCATGAATTCATCTTTTGGCATGGATGTTAAGGCGATCTGATGAGCGTTTGAAACAAGGTCCCGCAATGCGGTGTAGGTCATTATGCATCGTTCATCTAGCAAGGTTAATCGCGGATCCTCACAGCCACCATTTTCAGTACAGTTTGTTGGCTCAAAAACAGGAGACAATAGTCGTTCTTCTATGTGATAACCATCTAATGAGGAGGCATAACCAAGTCGCGATACTCCGTCATTACCTATCGCGCGATATAAAATGTGAACCTGTCCGCCTAAAAACAGAGTAGCGGCATTAAAAACTGCGCGCGACTCCCAAGCATGTTTTACTATTGGCTTAAGAATTGGATTTTCTTGAAACCTCTTCATTATGGGTCTTTCCTTATATTTTCATCTAGCTGACACTAAGAAACCCTGCTCATGACTTTTTTTGTTTATGAAGAGAAACTATGGATTTGAAGACTATGTTACGAATACGCATTGCTTTCTAACTTTTGGCTACTGGTATTCCGACAAATTCATCCAAGATCTTTCGGAGCGTCAACATCCCTATCAGATGTCCCTTGTTATCTACCACAGGAAGATGTCGTATTCTGTGCAAAATCATGAGCCTTTTAACCTTTGCAAATGAATCCTGCTTCTTCACTGTTATGATATTTCTTGACATAACCTTTTTCAGATGCGTGTCTAGAGAAATTTTTTTAGCTACGCTTCTAAGGACGTCGCGTTCTGTAAATATCCCCTTACATCTCTTATCATCATCCGTTATCACAAGCGCTCCAATATGTTTTTCAAAAAGAATTCCCACAGCACCTTCGATTGTTGTCTCTTCTTTTGCTGTCACCACATTTTCTACCATTAAATCTTGAACCTTCAATTTACAACCCACCCCATCTATATTGAATCACACGCATTTGAGTAGAATACTCCAACACCATACCTATTCTTTGTTTAGTATTTTAGATTTTCCAACTCTAAGCGAGCCAGAAGATAAGATGTTGCGGCTTCAGCGCCTTGATTCAAGTTTAACCCATGAGGAGTGAGTCCATCATAACATGCACCCGTGGTCTGGTCATAAACCATAACATTCCCAGTGTTTTTTCCAAAAAACCAGTCAAAAGCAGTATAGGCTACTCTTTGATACTTCTCTTCATTAGTTTGTCGAAAGGCAGTCATAGCTGCTTCTACCATACACGATGCTTCAATTGGTTGTTGGTCATATATGGCTCTTTGACCACCCTTTCTATACCATCCTCTGTTGCCAATAGGGACGAATTTCTCATCAACTACCTGAACGCTTACAAGAAAATCAAAAGACTCCTTGGCAATCTGAAGGTATCTATTGTCTCCAATAATAGCATAGGCTTTGAAAAGCCCTTGTGATAGACGCGCATTAGCATAAGTCAGATAAGACTCAAACCAACGCCAATTAGGAGAAGCTACTTTTTGATAGCTGTATAGCAATTGATCCGCCAATGATACTATGTTCTTAGAAAGATTTTGATCATGACGGAAAGCCTTCTGATAATTACAGAGACCTAGAATCGCAAAGGCTTTAGCTCTGGGACTCCGGAATTCGTTGGCGTACCGAAAGCCTCTGTCAAAAATCTCTTTCGACATCCGTTTAATGCCTTGAGAAAAATTAGCTAGAATAGTGTACCCACAAGCCCAGAGGGCTCGTCCAGAACATTCTTCCGAGCCCACATCATCAAGGAAACTGCGGTCGTAACTTAGTAAATTATGGAAGTTGCCATCTGGTCTTTGCATATGAAACAAGAAACTTAAATAAGTATTAGCTAACTTCTTTGCGTCAGAATCATCACAAAGCTGAAGGAATTTTGTGCACGTAATTAATGCCCGAGCATTGTCATCGGTGGTATAACCTTCCTTTCTATTTGGAATCGAAAACTTAGTATGCTGAAGTATACCTGTATCATCTGTCAAAGTCTTTAAATAATCTAACCTGATAGCTGGCTTAATTACCATCACCTCTTAATCTTTAAGGAGACAGTTGAACAACTTGACATATTCTTGTGCAACTTTTGGCCAAGTAAAACTCCTACTGTAAGCATAAGCCCTTTTCTCCAAGCTAAGCCTTAACTCTTCATCTTCCAAAAGCTTGTTTATGCAATCAGTTATTGAAGCGGGTTTTCTAAACTTGCATAGTAATCCACGTCCCTCTGCTAAAGCCTCTTCAGCGTGAAGATACGGAGTTGATACAATGGCTTTCCCTGCTCCTAGAGCATATGAGAGTGTTCCACTGCTTATCTGATTCCGATCTACATATGGCGTGATGTAGATATCTGTTGCCTGTAGATACTTAATTAATTGCAGCTTGGAGAGAAAACGATTGTGAAACCTCACATGGTTCCCTAATCGGAGTTCAGAAACTAGCCTCATCAACTTCCTCCGATAACGCTCACCCTTAATCTTCCTCACTTCCGGATGTGTCTCTCCAATTATGAGATAGAGAATTCTAGGTTCTTTCTTAACAAGCGAAGGGAGAGCTTGAATGACATATTCAATACCCTTGCCACGGCTTATCAGTCCAAAAGTAGACAAAACTATTCTACCTTTCAAACCAAGAGAAGCTTTAGATCTTTCGCTGGCAACGAATGAGACATCCGGACAACCATGTGGGATAACAGTAACCTTTTCTAGGTTGATATCGTACTTCTTCAAGAGTCTCATAGCGGTTCTTGTCATAACGACGATTGACGCGCTATAGTGTGCGATGCTTTCCAAAATTTTCTGAGCTGCTGATTCAAAGTTTGGCATGATGGTGTGGAGTGTAACTACTATTGGTTTTTGAAGATGCTCTAAAAATAAATCGATGTGCTTGCCCCACTTTCCTCCAAAAAGACCGAATTCGTGTTGGATGTTTACCAATCTGACTTTAGATGGATTAATGTAATGAGCAGCTTTGACATATTCGTCAGTTGAGCTTCGTTCAATTTGAAACTTAACTCTCTTATCATAGTTGTAAATCGCGCTCTCCTCATTTATGGCGACAACCATTGGTGGTCCAAATTCACGAAGTCGACAAATGGCATCGATCAGATCTTTTGAAAAGTTTGCTATACCACACTCCTTTGGGGGATAAGTACTTACATAAGCGATCCTTTTTGCATCAACACCGAGAAGAGAGTGATTTTCCATCACTTTGTGTCGTTACCTCCTTGCGCGTGAACTTCCAGATTCTTGACTATGGTTGCTTCTATTATGGTTCCGCTTGGTATTAGTATCTTTTTTTTCCATCCTCCGTTTGTAATATGGTATGCATTAGTTTCATTTCCTCCACGCGCGCCTGAGAAGATGCACACATAAATGTGGTTATCTTGTAGATAACAGCAATGTTTTGTATATTAAATGTGCGCGCGCATGTCGTCTCTTACTTCTTATCTTCTATCTTCTGTTGTCTAGTAGAAACGGCTAAAACTAAACCTAACAACCTCACACAACCTTTCCTTAATACACACAAATATGCACACCTCTTTGAAAGAAATCTACGATAAAGCAGATTTGAAAGTGCTTTCTTAGTGTTTCTCTTCTTGCACCCGCACCGAACTGTCAGCCAGTATGCTTTATGAGTGAACGGAAGGGCAACAACGTGTTTATGTCTCGGATACCATTTATTTTTCTAATTTTCTGAATTAGCAATTGGCTGATTTCTTCCTATGTATTCCTATTGATATTGCAATACCCATGAAACCAGCTATCAATAAGGTTAGTGCTAGCAGTTGTCTCTCTAAAGGTATCTCTTGCCATGCTTTGAACATCCCTGAAACGGCAACGTCTGACCTTAAATAAATTAAAGCTCGTCCGCCTTGTTCTATCACAAAATCATAATGAGAACAATCACACAAATAGGTGCCATTCACATAAAGTTCTACCGTGTTATTAGCTTGAAGGGTCAAATGTAGCTTAGTATAAGCTGACCAAGATATTTGAAAAGCATAAGTACCATTTTTGGTTTCGCTAAGGACAAATCTTTCTCCATCACCATAGTGAGGCACAAGCAAGGGAAACATAAATCGCAGATATAGAAAATAGGTTAATCCTGCAACAAGTAGTAAGAAGGAAAGATGAGAACCAGCAGATAAGTCTTTGACTTCTTTGGGAACATATGAGCCTTCAATAATCTCCTATGTATTTCTATCCTATTAAAAGCACGCGCGTGAAGGCAAAATTCTAAGTATTTTGCTGTTGAAATATGCAAAAGGAGAGTCATAATTGAGAACCAATTCTAAAGCTGAAAAGTTAACATCAGAAATTAAAGAAGTTGCCCTGAACTCAGGTGCTAGTTTAGTTGGAATTGTTTCTGCAACTGTAATAGACTCTTTTCCGAGAATTTGGGTTAGTTGGAAAATACAAAGGTACACAAGGAAAGCTACAGAGATTTTGCCAGATGCAAAATCGGTCGTGGTTATTGGTTATCATGTTTGGGATGACATGCTTGAAATAGCAATAAAAAAAGGTGAAAAATGGGTTTATCCAGGCTATTTTCCATTAGATGTCTTAGAACAGATTGTGATAAACCATTTAGAGAAGAATGGTTACAAAGCTGTTTCCGCCTATGAGCTATCATGTAAGCGTCTAGCTCAGTTGGCAGGATTTGGAAACTATGGAAAGAATGCTTTAATAATAAATCCTGTTTTTGGTCCCTGGATACGACTGGCTCCAATTTTAACAAATGCAGAAATGGTCGAGGACAAGCCTTTCGAACAAGACCTTTGTGGCGACTGTGAAAAATGCCTCAAAGCCTGCCCTGGAAGCGCTTTAACACCGTATAAAGTTGACGACAGCAAATGCTTGGTTGGAGTTCATCTTATAGATAAAGAAGATTTTGAGCATAATGAACAGTTGAAAAGGTATGAGCCATCCCTCACAAAGAATGCTCATTTAATGTGTACTTGGTGTCAAAAAGCTTGCATTTACGGAAAAGAAAAACGCTAAGAATTTTGCGCGCGCATTTTACGCATATTTCATCACCGTTTTTGGGAATGGAAATTAACTTGAAGCTGGTTGAAAATTATTATAGCACAATACTTTAACGATGATAAGGTGACACGAAACTGTTCACGCTAGAAACAAAACAGAAAATCTACCAAATCGGCAACTTCAGAATTGGCGGTCAACCTGGAGAATTGCCTACAGTTCTAGTTGGCAACATTTTCTACAAAGGCATGCTAGAAGTTTCAAACCACAAAGAAGGCAGTTTTAATCAAAAAGCGGTTTTAAGATGGATTAGGCTTGCTGAGATTTTTTCTGAGAAAAGCGGGGTGCCCCACATTCTAGATGTTATGGCAATGTATCCCGAAGCGATAAGGAAATACGTTGAATTTGTTTCGGAACAAATCAGCACTCCCTTTCTAATTGATGGCGCCAACCCCGAAACGCGAACAGCAGCTTTAACCACAGTTAAGCAACTTGGCCTCGAGAAAAACGTGATATTCAACGGAATTACGCCTAAAACTTCGCAAGACGAATTAGTAGCCATCCGAGACTCTGAAGTCGACGCGGCGATTCTAATGGCATTCAACGAATTCAACTATTCTCCAGAAGGCAGAATCAGTATGCTAAAAGGCTCGACAGAGCAAACTGGACTGCTTGATATGGCGAAAAAGGCAGAGGTAGAAAAAATGCTCATAGATACAATAGTTTTCGATGTGCCCAGCATTTCCTACGCCGCCGAAGCCATTAATCTTGTGAAAAAAGAACTGGGATATCCTGCTGGTTGTTCACCTGCAAACGCGACGTACTCTTGGAAACAACAATTAAAAGGTTCGATTTTGAGGGAAGGCTTTGGGGCATCCAATGCATCTGCACACACGATTGCTCAGTATTGGGGCGCAGATTTTCTCATTTATGGGCCAATAAAACAAGCTAAGAACATGATTCCTGCTTGTGCCATCAACGACGCTATAATAGCTTACTATGCTATGAAACGTTTCGGAATCAAACCGCTAGTCAAGAACCATCCGCTTTATAAGATCTTTTAGGTGAGCAAAGTCTTGACTTTTTGCAGGCATTCTTTGGCGTCAACTGCGTATGCATCAAGTTCATAGTCGCTACATGTCTGTACGGAAACTGCGTTGCCTCCTATTATCACTTTCAATTTGTCTCGTAGGTTTTCTTTTTTCAAAATATCTACTACCTGTTTTAAATATTGGATTGTTTCTTCCATTGAAATCGAGATTGCTATAATTTGTGCTTTTTCGCGAATCGCAGCTTTCACAAAGTCTTCAGGAGCAATGTCAACGCCTAAATTCACTACTTGAAAACCTGCTGATTGTAGCGTTGCAGCTACGACATCTTTTCCTAAACCTTGAATGTTTCCTTTTAACGAACCAATGACTATTTTTCCTTTTACCATGGTAGGTTCAACCTCTAAATGTGGCTCAAGAATTTTGAAAGCTTCCCTCATTGCTGAAGCAGAAGAAGCAACGTCAATGACAAAGTATTCCCTTCTTTCATAGCGTTCGTCAACAGTTTTCATGGCTTTCATGAGCATGTCTAAAGCCTTGTTAACTGGAATTCCTCGGGTTACTACGTGTTCAGCTATTCTTTTTGTTTTTTTCACATCGCCAACTACAACGGCGTCTTTCAGTTCTTCTAGAATCTTTTTGCTCAACTTTCATCCTCACTGAGTGGGAAGTTTTGCATAGCTATTTGGTATTATTAATCTTTTTAGCCTTAAATTATTACACATTATAGGCTGTCTTTTTTGGTTGTTGCAATAAGCTTTATATCAGTTTTCGCTTTTTAGCTTGAACGGTTTGGAATATGTGTGAATTTACAGTGTTTCTTAACAAAGAAATCGTTTGCAGAGATGTGGTCTACGCGAAGACCGAGGGAAAAAAGGTGTTGCTGAAAGACGTTTTATGTGTCGCTAAAACGATGGAAAACTGTAGAATTGTTGAGATTGATGTGAGTTCGGAACGATTAATTCTTGCTTCAGAATAGCGTCGAATCAAAGCCGAATCTCTGGGTTCCCTATTCCTTGCCTCCCCATTTCCCCATGTAGACTATGGCGATTACGCATATGAGTGTGACTATAATGGCAACTATTACAAAGTATAGCCAATCAAACCATGTCCCCCCCAGTAGTGGTTAGCGGTATTCCCATGGTGACGAAGGCTCCCAGTACGACGTTAGTCCAAATCATACCAATGACTATGCCAAAGGCTGTGCCTAGCGAAGTGGCTACGGTTTTTCGAATTTCCGCCATAGTAACCTTTTTCTCGCTCATACTTCTTTGTCACCTCCATATGGTTTTTTACAAGTTTCTATCACAAAAACAATTGCTTCCTCGACAATGTAAATTAAATCTTCTGCTTTAATATGAGACAACTTTAGGAAACGTAAATAGGAGACGATACACCTAACGAAAACGGTGGAAACCCAGTGAAAATAGCTGTTTCTGGAAAGGGCGGAGTGGGCAAAACCTTAATCGCAGGAGCACTTGCCTGTTCTTTTGCTAGAAAAGGATTAAAAACAATCGCTATTGATGCTGATCCTTCTCCAAATCTAGCATTAACCCTAGGTTTGCCAATAGAGAAAACACGAGAGATAGTGCCAATATCAGAAAACAAGAAGTTGGTTGAATCAAAAACAAGCACCGAATTCTCAGGCGTCTACCGCATCTTTTTCACCGTAGACGACACCGTTAGAGATTTTTCTGTTCAAACTCCATGCAATGTCAATTTGATAGTGATGGGAACAGTGCGCTCGATGGGCTCAGGATGCACTTGCGCTGCAAACGCTGTTGTTCGCGCTTTGCTTCGCCATTTAGTAGTAGAGCGGGACGAAGTGGTTCTCCTCGACATGGAAGCTGGCGTCGAGCATTTGGGCAGAGGAACCGCCAAGCATGTAGACACAATGTTAATTGTTACAGATTCAAGCATAAAATCGTTGGAAACCGCCAAGCGCATCCATAAATTGGCCGAGAACGCAGGCATTAAACAGGTTTTTCTGGTTGGTAATAAGGTTGCAGCTGAAATTCAGAGGGACGCGATTAAGAAATTTGCTGAAAACAATAGCTTAAATGTGCTGGATTTCGTGCCTTTCGATGAGCAGGTTGTAGAGGCGGAGATGCGGGGAGAAACTCCGCTTAAATATGAAGAGTCTTTTGCGGTACAAACTATTGAAAAATTAGGTACCAAGATAACTCAGATTATGCAGTAGTAAAAGCTAACAACTTCATCTTCTTACAATCTCTATTAAAACTGGTGTGCACTATTTTTTGCAAGCGCACGCAAAGTATAAGAATTGGCAGAATAAAACAAAAAGGAGGCATGATGGATGAAAAGGCTTGTTTCTGCAGGTAGAGGAGGGAGCGGAAAAACAACTTTCGTTGCCCTTATCGCCAAGTACTTAATTGAAAAGGGCAATACTCCCTTACTTCTTGTAGATGTAGATCCCGATCAAAACTTAGGAGAAATGGTTGGCGTAGACCTCAAAGAAGAAGGAAAGAAGACTATATCCGAATTATTGATTGAAACTTTCAAGGAGGAAGGAGGAACTACAGTCGGAGTGCCTCCTTCAGAAAGGATGGAAAGCAAAATCTGGGAAAAAGGATTATACGAAGGAAATTCTTTCGATTTAATCGCTGTTGGAACAAAATTTATTGAAGGCTGTTACTGTCTACCCGATGCTGCATTAAAAAAAGCCTTGGAACATTTGACGAAAACATATAAGCATGTTCTTGTCGATTCTCCTGCTGGGCTAGAGCATCTTAATAGGAGAATAACTTCTCAGGTCGATGACATATTTGACATAATAGACCCCTCTCAGAAATCCTTCAATCATATTGAACGAGCATACAGAGTCGCCAAAGAGGTTCAGATAAATTTTAAAAACTTCTACGTTGTCGCAGGCTATCGGGTTCTAGAGAAACTGGAAGCAGAAGTTGAAAAAAGAATAAAATTGCCATATCTGGGGAAAATTGCTTACGACAAAAATGTTGAAAGCTGTGTTCTGTCTGGAAAATCTTTACTTGAACTACCCTCTTCATCTCCCGCATACATTTCAGTGAAAAAGCTAATGAAAAAAGTAGGTTATTAAACTCGTTAAATCAAACTGAAAATCTATGTGTACAACTCATTTTTTGTTTATTCGCACTTAGAAAGGTTAATTAGGATTTCCAACATTTCAGTAGACTCTATATACCATGCCTGTAACGAGGTTTATGAAGATTGGCTAAGAAAGAGTTAGTTGTGAAAGCAAAAGAATTGAAAACAGATGTTACTGTCTTAAAGGATCTTGAATTGTCCATTGGCAAGATTCTCGAAGAAACATGGGAAGAACCCATGGGTCCAACCCCATACCCTTCCATAACCGACCTGCGAGAGTGGGACATGAAACTCCTCAACAAATACAAACCCTTCTACCTACCTTTCTGCGATGTCTGCTGCCTCTGCACCTTCGGAAAATGCGACCTATCAGGAGACAAACGAGGAGCCTGTGGACTGAACATGGCAGCCCAACAATCACGCATAGTCCTGCTTGCCTGCTGCATCGGAGCCGCCACGCACATTGCTCACGTCCGACATCTAGTGGAACACTTGATAGAGAAGTATGGTCGAAATAGTTCTCTCGATGTGGGAGGCTTAAACATAGACATAGAAGCACCAGTAACCCGCTTAGTCTGCGGCGTTAGACCCCAGAAGCTCAAAGATTTAGAGGACGCCCTCGATTACTGCGAAGAACAAGTTACTCATCTTCTCTCCGCTACTCACACGGGGCAGGAGGGAAGCAACATAGACTTCGAATCCAAAGTTCTCCATGCAGGAATGGTGGATCAGGTTGGCATGGAAATCGCAGATTTGGCCCAGATTTCAGTTCTTGGCTTTCCAAAAGGCGACCCAGAAGCCCCTCTAACTGATTTAGGCTTCGCCATAGCAGACGTCTCAAAACCTACAATTTTGGTTATCGGCCATAATGTTCCATCCTCCGTTGGCATAATCGACTACCTAACTGACAAAGGATTGTCAAGCAAAGTTGAAGTTGTAGGCATATGCTGCACGGCCCACGACATCACCAGATACAGCTCTATGGCAAAAATCATTGGACCAATTTCATGGCAACTGCGCTACATCAGAAGCGGGCTAGCCGACCTAATTGTAGTGGACGAGCAATGTATCCGAGCAGACACGCTGGTTGAAGCCCAAAAAATCAAAGCACCAGTAATCGCTTCAAGCCCGAAAAATTGCCTAGGGCTCAAAAACAGAACAGAAAGCCTGTCAAAAGAAGTGATATCGGACCTAGTGGAGGAAAAAGTTCCCGGAGTACTCATCTTAGACCCAGACAAAGTTGGAGAAGTTGCGGTTGAAACCGTAATGGCTGTAGCCCCAAAACGAAATAAATTCAAGATTATTCCGGAAATAGAAGAAATTATTGCTGCTGCAAAGGAATGCACTGGATGCAATGAGTGTATGCGAGCTTGTCCAAACAATCAACCTATTCCTGATGCTATAAAGGCGGCCGCGAAAGGAGACCTTAACCCGCTGGCTGAAATACTTGAGGATTGTATAGGTTGCGCCCGTTGCGACAGCGCTTGCCCAAACGACTTCCCGTTGCACAGCTTTATGGTAAAAGCTGGCGAAGGAAACTTATGGGAAGAGAAGTTCAAGATGCGGGTTGGGCGGGGTGCCATTCAGGACGTGGAGATAAGGGAAGTTGGCGGTCCCATAGTTCTCGGTGAAATTCCTGGAGTGGTGGCTATAGTAGGATGTGCCAATTACCCTCATGGTGGAAAGGAGGTTGCAGAGATTGCTGAGGAGTTTGCGAAGCGTAGGTTTATCGTTATCGCTTCAGGATGCGCGGCTATGTCTATAGCAATGGTGAAGGATGAGGAGGGAAAAACCCTCTATGAGAAATATCCGGGCGCCTTTGAAGCTGGCGGCATTCTCAACGTAGGCTCCTGCGTCTCGAACTCCCACATAGCTGGAGCAGCCATCAAGATTGCGAGCATTTTCGCAAAGAGAAAACTGCGGGCTAACTACGAGGAGATCGCTGATTATATCCTTAACAGGGTGGGAGCGGTTGGAATTGCTTGGGGCGCCATGTCCCAGAAAGCCGCCTCGATAGCCTCAGGCTTCTGGAGACTTGGTGTACCTGTGATTGTTGGGCCTCATGGATCTAAGTATCGGCGTATGCTTCTTGGAAGAAAAGACAAAGAGGAAGACTGGTATGTATTCGATGCTAGAACGGGCGACAAGGTTTATGCAGGTCCTGCTCCTGAACATCTCTTTACTACGGCTGAGACTAAAGAGGAAGCTATGGTGCTTATAGCAAAGCTTGTCATGAGACCCAACGACACGACTAAGGGTCGCGCCATAAAGTTAACCCATTACATTGACCTGCACAGGCGTCTCTATGGCATTATGCCTGACGACATACACCTCTTCGTCCGAAACAATGCTGACATACCTATCACCATGAAAGATGAAATCCTCAAAGTCTTAGAAGAAAAGGGATGGAAAGAGACGAGAATCCCAGATCCAACGCTACTACCTAGGCTTATTAGAAAGAGGAAAGGTGAATGACATGGGTGTAAAAGCAGAACCGTGGCAAAAAGCCGAGATTGCAGGTCCAAAGAAGGCTCTTCTCATTTTAAAGCCTGAGGTGGTTGTCGCAATGGTAAAGAGGGCAACGCGTCCCATTTTGATTGTTGGACACCACGCTGCTGAGGATTATTCAGATGATGTTAAAATGATTGACTATGCAATCTGCATGAGTAAGGCTGCAGGTGTTCCAGTGGTTGCTACAGCTCATGTGACAACCGAATTTATTAAGAGAGGTTTTCAGCCTGCAGGTTGGATGTCCGCGATGGATATTGGAAGTAGGCTTACAGATCCGGAATGGAGAGGTTTAGACGGAGAAGGTCCATATGACCTTGCATTATTCATGGGGCTCCCTTACTACATGCAATTCGTAATCTTAGCAGGACTAAAACACTTTTCCAGAAACGTTAAGACAATAAGTCTAGACAGATTCTATAATCCCCACGCAACATGGTCATTCCCGAACCTTTCAATTAAGGATTGGAATGAAAGTTTTGAAATAATAGTGAGCAAGTTACGTGAGTCCTAGCGAATCCTTAACTTCTATGTCGTAGCTTATTATGGGTATCCGTAGCTTTATATCTTCTAGGCTTTCGTGAACGTAGCGTCTAGCTGTTTTCTCTGATTCCCACGCAAAGAACCGCATTATATCCCGGGTTCTATATCCGTATTCGCTTCCTAGTTGACTAGCACGTTCTGATCGGATTCTGTGAGGCCACATGTCGAAGCCTGTTCTTTTTGCTAGATCGGTTACTATTTGGTAGGCTCTTATCGGACTTAGGTGTTTGCGGTGTCGGTGAAACTTAGAGGGGAATAGGTAGTCTTGCACTTGATCTAGCCATTCTATTAGCAGCTCACTTAGAGGCTCGCGTCTAGGAAAAACTATCTCGCGTGTTTTCTGTAGGCTCTTTGTTCTAGGCTTCTCGCCACGCGCTTGTTTCTCTTCTCTAGTTTTCTTGTTGTCTATGTATCGCCACGACTTCACAACCGGGATTCCTTTACCGTAGATCCATTCTTCGTCAAAACTAAACATAGACTTCCGCAGCCTAGCAACCTCTTCGGCTCTGCAGCCCGTCAAGAACAGTATAGCAACTAAGGCTCTATCTCTTTGGCATAGAAACTTTTGCTCCCAAGTGTAACGCGAAGCATCCATAGCAGCCTCACACATCTTAGCCAACGCGCCCCAACCACAGAACTCTTTACCGTCTAAGTCAACAACCGCGCGCCTAGAGTATTCATGTGTAGCCCAATAGCCAATCGTTCCTCTGTTTTTGCTTTCTCCTTTTAGACTTTCCAATTTTTCGCACTTTTAGGTAGGGTAACTACCCGAAAAATGATAATTCTAAGAGTGATTTAAGGTTATGTAGGATTAGGTATGGAGACTACTCTAATAGATTGCTTGGAAAGAGTTAATCAAGAGAGAAAGACAAAATCTTCTAAAATGTCAAGATGATATTTTTT